>JAFGJP010000195.1 GCA_016929035.1 Candidatus Auribacterota bacterium
CATAACTTTTTCAAATACATTATTTAGAAAAGTAGAGGGATGAAAATAAAAGATTAACACGAGGATTTAACGAGATCAGCGCTGTGAAATATCAGGTCCAAGCATGGCGACCCTGGGATAATCATTAAAGCCATTTGATTCTTCAGGATTTTGCAGGCTGTTTTCTTTTTCGTTTTTTGGCCGAAATCTCTGATTGCCGTAAACCTCCACAATAGAATCAAGCCTGGTGAAATAGGAATCATCTGTGCGGGATTCCTGGTAAATCCAGAGAGCCATCGCGCACACGATGAGAAGGATAAAAAGATAATATCCCCTAAAAATTTTAAAACTTTCAAAATGCTTCATGTTCTTTCAGAAAATCTTTGTCAAACATGTAATGAGCACAAGATGTACCAACTTGACTTTTAGTTTTTAACTTGTTTTATAAGAATAAGTTGCATGAAAACTGCGGCCTGATGGACTGTTCAGGATGAGGCTGCTTTCGGTGATATTTCCGACAGACAGCTATGAGAAAATCAACTACGAAAAACACGAAAAGACCCGTAATCCGCTTCAATTGGAATCGGGGCTTCGCAGAAAAAAACCGTCAGACAGCAAAGAAAAACGCGGGTACAGACCCGGAGACTTCTCCTTGACGAATTCTATATCTTTTTCAAAATAATATTTCAACCCTGCCCTTGAATCAAAGGGCGGGTAATTGAAAAAGACCGTTTATGGCGCATATTGATTTAATAAACTTGAAGATATAAAAAAAATTATTCGCTATTTTCTGTCGAGTATTCTGTGAAGCACACGATCCAGGTCTTCCATCCTGTAAGGTTTCGCGATAACATCACTAAAGCCGAAATCCCGGTACTTGCTTATGATTGGATCATTTGAATATCCGCTCGAAACAATAACCTTTGCATCAGGATCAATCCGCTTGACCTCTTTCACGGCTTCTTTCCCTCCCATGCCTCCAGACACTGTCAAATCCATCAAAACAGCGTCAAAGGCCAGGTTATTTTTTTGAGCCTGCTCATAAATCTGTACGGCTTCATCGCCATCTCTGGCTAACGTCACATCATATCCGAGGTGTGTCAGCATGCGGCTTGTAACTTTTAAAATGACTTCTTCATCGTCCATAAGAAGGATTTTTCCCCTGCCTCCTTTGGGACGATGCTCCTCCATCTTTTCATCAGATACCTTTCTTCCTGTGGCCGGAAGCAAAAGGATAAAAGTTGAACCTTTGCCTTCCCTTGACTCAAAATCAATATGCCCATCGTGTTTTTTAATGATGGAATACGCTGTCGTCAAACCCAGACCACTTCCGTGTTTCTTGGTCGAAAAATACGGGTCAAAGATCTTTTGTGCGATGTCTTCAGGAATACCCTTGCCCTGGTCCTTAACGGCGATGCGAACATATCGCCCGGCTTTAAAAACGCCTTCTTTTTCTTTTTTGATATGAATATTTTCTGCTTTAATACGTATAACGCCTCCTTCGGGCATCGCCTGCTGTGCGTTTATTAAAAGATTGCTGATCACCTGGGTTATCTGTCCCTTATCGACGTTGACATGATAAAGATCAGGCGGTATTTCTAATACGCATTCGATATTTGAACCCCGGAAGGCCAGACAGGCTGCATCAGGAAGAAGCTCTTTCATAGATGTGATCCTCCTGGTCGGTGTGCCGCCCCTAGAAAACGTCAGGAGCTGCCGGGTGAGAGACCTGGCCTGCTGAGCGGCCCGCTCGGCATCAGTAAGAATAGTGTGGTTTTCATCATCCGTGCGAACAGACATCTTGGCCAGAGACAGATTCCCCAGTATCCCTGTCAGGATATTATTAAAGTTATGAGCAATACCTCCTGCTAGGAGGCCGATGGATTCGATCTTCTGTGATTTGGCCATCTCTTCTTCCAGCCTTTTTTTCTCTGTGATATCTCGGATAACAACCATGAAACCCTTTTGCTGCTCTTCGGCATCCCGGATAACGGAAGCGCTGACATCACCGGCGAAAAAAGATCCGTCATTTTTTCTCAATGTGTATTCGACATTCGGCAGTTTTCCCTGTTTGATTAACCTCTGAATATTTTTCCTGAGGCGTTCATGATCGCTCCGAGCGAAGTATCTAAAACCGTTCTTCCCGATGACATCCTGAGAACTCTTGATCTTGAAAAGAGAAACAGCCTGCGGATTGACCATAAGTATATTGGCATGAATATCTGTCACAACGATGGCATCCGGGGACGTTTCGACGAGCGTGCGGTAAAGTTCTTCGTTTTCTTTCAGTGCTTTTTCAACTTTTTTCCGCACAAGAGCATTGGCAAAGATTTCGCCGGCGATCCTCAAAAGGTTGATATGCTTTTCTTCCCACTTTTTCTTTGAGAGGACAGAGTCAAAGCCGAGAAAGCCGACAAGACGGCCCGCGTAGATCATGGGAACACAGATAAAAGATTTTGTTTTCTGGGTCTTCTGAAGCTTTTTCAGAGATACAGCCTCACGTGGGATTTTATTGATATCCGGTATATGGATGATCTCTTTTCTCCGCAATCTCCCGGCAAACCACGTAAAATCCTTTTCGCTGAGATTTTTTAATCTCCGGATCTGGGATTCAATGCCCTTTGCGCACCATTCATGCGTGTTTTCGACTGACCGTTCGTCTTCCCTTGCCAGAAAGATATAGCTTCTGTCAACA
>JAFGJP010000196.1 GCA_016929035.1 Candidatus Auribacterota bacterium
AAAAGAACAGCTGGACATCATCGGAGAGATCCCTGATGAACGGCGAATAGCCGAAAGCTATTCGCGGGGGGAAATGGCTGTTGATAAGTTTCCTGAAATAAAAAAGTTGTTTGAAGTCTTAGCTGATAAGATACTGACTTTAGCTCAAGGAGAAAAAAAGATACCGAAATCCGTTAAAAAAGAAGCGTTTTCCGGCGAAAAAATTCCTGAGAAAGCCAAAAAGTATGGTGCTTCTGGTGCTAAAAAGCCAAAAGAACTGGTGGTCATCAGCGGAAAGGGCGGCACCGGCAAAACGTCTCTCACCGCCTGTTTTGTTGCTCTGGCAAAGGACAGTGTCATTTCTGACTGCGATGTGGACGCGGCAGATCTCCATCTCGTATTATCACCCCGGATAAAAGAAAGGGGATTTTTCAGCGGCGGAGTAGAAGCTGAAATAGATCAGGACAGGTGTACCCAGTGCGGCAAATGTAAGGATGCCTGCCGGTTTTCCGCTGTTGAGGTCTATGAAGAACAAGGGAAAAACAAGTACAGGATCGATAAGCTGGCCTGTGAAGGTTGCGGGGTCTGCGAACTCGTCTGTGACTATGATGCTGTGAGGACAAAGCCGGCGGTAAATGGGGAATGGTTTATGTCTGACACACGGCACGGGCCGATGAGCCATGCCAAGCTGGGTGTGGCAGAAGAGAATTCCGGAAGACTGGTGACTCTGGTGCGGGATAAAGCTGCTCTCCTTGCCGGTGAGAGTAAAAGAAAAAGAGCCATAATGGATGGTGCTCCGGGGACCGGGTGCCCGGTCATCTCTTCCCTTTCAGGGGTTGATTACGCCCTGGCTGTCACTGAACCGACTGTTTCCGGCGCGCATGATCTTGAAAGGATATTGAAGGTTATCAATCATTTTGGCGTAAGATCCGGTGTTGTGGTCAACAAGTTTGATCTCAATGAGGAAATGACGCAGAATATAAAGGAACTGGCAGGACGCTATCATTCAGAATTTATCGGGATCATTCCTTATGGAAAGGAAATCACAGAAGCCCAAATGCAGAAATTATCGGTGGTCGAATATACAGATACTCCTTTAACGGAAAGCATCAAGGAGATATGGAAAAAAATCGATAAGATTATTCAGTCTTGATTAAAACTATGAAAACCAAAAAGCAAAGTGTTGTTACAAAAAAAGGAGATAAGGGGTACACTTTCTCTTATGCCGGAATCAAAATGAGCAAAGATGATCTCAGGCTCGAAACCGTGGGGACAATGGATGAGCTCAGTTCTTTTTTAGGCATGGCCAAAAATCTGGTGGAGGATACAAAAGGAAAAAAGATTTTAGAAAAAATCCAGAATGACCTGTTTATCGCGGGAAGCCGGGTTTTTCAAGCGGGATCCCGTAATCCAGAAAAAAAGGCGCTTTTTCAGCCTATAGCGTTTTTAGAAAACGAGATAAAAAATATAGAAAAGCAGTTTACAGTGAAAGGTTTTGTATTGCCGGGAGACAGCTTGGTTTCTTCTGTTTTACACGTTGCCCGGACCGTTGCCAGGCGCCTTGAGCGCAGAGTCCTAACCCTGAAAAGAAAGAAAAAACTGAAAGACGATAATATAATTGTCTATTTGAACAGGCTTTCAGATCTGATATTTTTACTGGCTTGTTTATATGTTTCTGAAGGATTCCATAATCAAGGAGGAGGAAAGAATGAAAAAAAAGGCGGTAAAGACAGCTGGAAAAACTGGACAGAGCGCCAGTAGACATTCCCGTTTCGCGGCCGCTAAGTATTCTCACGCGGTTAATAAAGGCATCGTGAATGCCAGGAAGAAAGGAAGCCATATTTTTCGGGAAGGGCCGCACATGCTGCCCGGGGTTTCCCTGATGATTGCCGAAGGCGTGCTGAAAACCATAAAAGATCTGAAAAAGCCTTTTGTAACTATAATTAACTCTTACACCAATCAGATCCCCGGCCATGCTCATCTTGATCAATTAGGAGCTGTCCTGAAAAAAGAGCTGGAAAGACAGGGAGTCAATGTCTGGTACGCGAATATCGGTGGAGCTGTCGGCGACGGTATTGCCATGGGGCATTTCGGCATGAAGTATTCTTTGCCTTCCAGAGAGCTTATCGCCGATCAGATCGAGACGATCGTAGGCGCGCATCCGTGTGATGCCTGGATCGGGCTGGGTAACTGTGACAAAATAGTTCCGGCTATGTACAACGCCATGGTCAGGATCAATATACCTGCCATCTATGTCAGCGGAGGACCGATGCTCAGCGGCAAAAAGAATACGGACCTGATCTCTGTTTTCGAAGGGGTGGGTCAATACAGTGCCGGTAAAATGAGCAAAAAAGGGCTGGAGCAGTTAACGGAAGCCGCCTGCCCGGGTTTTGGAAGCTGTGCCGGTATGTTTACAGCCAACTCCATGAATTGCCTTGGCGAAGTCCTGGGATTTGCTCTGCCGGGAAACGGCACCATTCCGGCTACTCGCAGGATAAAAGGCAAAAAAAGGCAGTTTCAGCTGAACCCAGAAAGGGTGAAGCTTATCAAAAAAGCCGCTCAAAGAATCGTCTTCCTTATGAAAAAGAAAATAAGGCCTTTGGATATTCTGACCAAAGTATCGCTGGACAATGCCTTTATACTGGATCTGGCCATGGGCGGTTCGACTAATACCGTTCTGCACCTTCTGGCTCTGGCACATGAAGCCGATATCGGTTATGACTTAAAATCTCTAAACCAGCTGGCTCGCACAACGGCCAATGTCGTCAAGGTCTCCCCGTCCCGACCGGAGATACACATGGAAGATATTGACAGAGTCGGAGGTATAGGAGTGATCTTGCGGGCTGTTTATGAAGGCAAAAGATCAAGATTACAATTAAAAGCTAAAACTGTTTACGGGACATTGGGAGATTATGTTCTCAGGTCTCCCCGACCTGACGGCGAAGTCATCCGGACGGTCAAAAACGCCTTTTCCCCTGAAGGAGGACTGGCTGTTCTTTACGGTAATATTGCCAGAAGAGGGTCAGTCGTCAAAACGAGCGGTGTAGACGAAGACATGCTTGTTTTTAGCGGCAAAGCTTTGGTCTATAATTCCCAGGAGGATGCTTTAGATGCTATTTTGAAAAATAAAGTCAAAGACGGCCATGTTGTAGTCATTCGTTATGAAGGCCCGAAAGGCGGTCCAGGAATGCAGGAGATGCTTTCGCCGACCGCGGCTATCAAGGGAATGGGAATCAAGGCGGCTTTGATAACAGACGGTCGTTTTTCAGGAGGGACCCGGGGTCTCTGTATCGGGCACATATCTCCGGAAGCAGCCAGCGGCGGTGAGATCGGTTTAATCAGAAACGGTGATTTGATCGCGATAGATGTGAAGAAAAAGAAGATTAATCTTCAAGTTTCACAGAAAGAGTTAAGGGCGAGAAAAAAGAAAATGAAAAGTTTTAAATCAAAAGTAGCTGGAGGCTGGTTAGCACGATATACCAGGTTCGTGGAGAGTGCTGATAAAGGAGCGGTTTTATGTCTTCCTTCTGAATGACAGCTAAAAGGATGCTTATGAATAAAGTCGCATTGATTTACAGTGAAGATTTTAAAAAACTGGATTTTGGTTACGGCCATCCCATGAGAGGAGACCGTTATGAAAAAGCTTTAAGAGAATTTGAGAAGATGAATCTGATGGATAGACTTCTCATGGATAAGCCAGATGCCGTTTCAGAGGATATTCTTAATCTTTTTCACACTCCTGATTATATAAAAAAGGTTCAGGAGGTCAGTCGTACCGGAAGCGGGTCTTTTGGAGAAGAAGTGCCCGGATTCAAAGGTATTTATGATATTGCTTTACTGAGTGTGAGTGCTTCTGTTACAGCGGCAGACCATATTGCGGGAAATGACTTATGCGATGTGGCTGTCAATATTTGCGGAGGCTGGCATCATGCGTTTGAAAATAAGGGGAGAGGATTTTGTATATTTAATGATATAGCTGTTGCTGCGAATTATCTGCTTAAGCGAAAAAATATAAAAAAAATCATGATCGTTGATTATGACGCGCATCACGGGGACGGAACCCAGAGGGCTTTTTATAATTGTTCCAGTATTTATACGATTTCCTTTCACCAGGATCCATTAACGATGTATCCCTTTATCACCGGCTATGAAAAGGAGGCAGGGGAAGGGGCGGGAGAGGGGTTTAACAAAAATTTTTCTCTTTCCCCTTTGTGTGATGATGATGAGTTTATTTCAAAATTTGATCAACTACGCCTGCTGATCAGAGATTTTGTCCCGGAAGTCCTTATTCTGCAAATGGGAGTGGACGGCTCCAGAGAATGCAGGATATCCCATATGCAATTGACTCAAAGAGCTTATGATTATGCTTCAAAGCTTCTTATGAGTTTACAAAAAAAGTACAGATACAAAATTCTTGCTCTGGGTGGCGGAGGATTTGTCCACCCTATGCTGGGACAGAACTGGGGAGTACAGATCAGAAATTTTATCGAAGGATAATGCCTGGTCGAAATAAAAAGGAGGAGAAATGTTACATGTGAGCAAAAATAAATGTGTCGGCTGCGGAATTTGTGAAAGTCAGTGCCCGACAGGCGCTGTTTTTGTGGATAAGGCGATAGGGATTGCTGTCATCAATAAAGATGAATGCAAGCGATGTGAGATGTGTTTAGAAAATTGCCCTCAAAATGCCATAAGGGATATTACGGACGAACTGGTTATCGCTATAGGAACAGATGACGGAAAGACAATAAAACCCGATAACCATTTCGGTATGTCTCAATATTTTCTTATATGGAAATACGCGAACGGCCGGCTGGATTTTATCGAAAAAAGAGAAAATGTGAAATACCAGGAAGATGAAACGAAAATCCACGGTGACCCGGGAAAGGCTAAGGCAACGGCTTCCGCCTTAAAGGGAGTCGATGTGCTGGTAGGGAAAATGATGGGGCCGAATATTGATCGGCTGAAGAATAAATTTGTTCCGGTGATTATCAGGGAACCACTCATCGAAGAAGCTAATAAGATTATCAGGAATAGCATTAATGAGATAGTGGAAGAAAAAGAGAAGGGAGAAAGAAGGGGAATAATATTGACATAAAAATGATCATGGTAAAGGTTGTCAAGCAGTAAAGCAGAGTGATGTGGTTTGATTAAAAAATATTTTTAAGAAGAGAGATATGATTGTTAAAAAATCTTTATAAAGAAGAATTTAAGAGGGCTTGAAAACAGTCAATGGCCGATACATATAATGTTTTGATATTTACATGCTATGGAGGATGCGCTACAGGAGTCGCTGTTTCAAAAGCATGCATAAGGATATGGGAAGAAAATCCGGATAATGTAAAGATCGGATGTCTTCCTGCTGTTATAGTGCCGTGGAAGTTTAAGGAAATCGTAAAAAACTCAAAAATGCGTATTTTGATAGATGCTTGCGCCATTAAGTGCGGCAAGAAACTTTTTGAAAGAGAAGGAATGTCTGTTGATCGTTATATAGAGTTAACTTCGTTTCTCGGAGTCAGAAAAAAGAAAAAATTACCTGTGAGAGATCTGGAAGAAAGAATTTATTCAGTTATTCAAAAAGAGGTGCAGGCCCTTTTAAGCAGGGCCGGATAATTCAAGAGAGGAAACAGATGTCATGATTGAATGGATAAAAGATCACAGCCATCTTGAGCGAGTGCAGAAAAAAGACAAAGGGCTTTTCGTTCTGGCATTTTACGGAGACTTTTCGGCTAACGCAAAACGTGCTTTGGTAGAGCTTGAGAATTTCAGCAGAGAAAGTAAAGAGATTCCGGTTTTCATTGTTGACGTGGGAAAAGTGAAGGACGTACACAAGCAGTTTGACGTCAAAAATGTCCCGACGGTTCTCATGATTCAGAACGGAAAAATCGCCAAGCGGATAGAAGGGATTGAAAGCGCGAGTTTTTATAATCGCATTTTTTTCGGAATAAATTCCTTTTCGAAGAAAGGGGCCGGGAAGAAAGTTTCTCACAGAGTTGTTGTGTACAGCGGCCCGGGATGTCCTGCCTGCGGAACCGCTAAGGCTTATTTGCGAAAGTGTGGGATTGCTTTCAGGGAAATTGATATATCCCGAGATCAGCACGCAGCCGAAAAGTTAATCCAGCGCAGCGGGCAGATGGCTGTGCCGCAGATCGATATTGACGGGCATTTGGTAGTAGGATTTAACCAGGCAAAAATAGATCAACTTCTCGCAAATTGAAAAGGAGGAAATGATATGAAGTTACAACCGACCAATGGACGTATTTTATTAAAACCCATTGAAGCCAAGGATAAAACACCCGGCGGCCTGTACCTTCCTGATACCGCCAGGGAAAAACTTCAGGAAGGTGAAGTCATTGCCACGGCAAAAGACGCGACTGATGAAGTCGTGGTCGGTGACCATGTTGTTTATAAGGAATTTGCAGGAACAGACGTACAGATAAAAGGACAGGATTATATTTTGCTTACAGCAGATGATCTTTTGGCAAAGTATATAACCGTAGACGAAATTCCTGAATAGGAGTTCAGGGAAGACGATACAAGAAGATTTTATAAAAAAATAACGTTTTTTTATACGGTAGAAAGGAATAAGAAACAATGGAGATTTCTGAATGGAAACAACGTATCGAGATGGAGCGCGAGGAAAAGGATGCCTTTTTTAAGACACCCTTTCATTCACCCTTATCTTTTAATGAATGCCAGGCATTCAAAGGGCTCAACTATTATCCCCCTGACTGGAAATATCGGTTCGAACTTAAACTTCAGGAACATGAGATTAAAAAAACAATAAAGATAGAGGATACAAAGGGAAGTGAGAGGGATTTTCTTAGATGGGGTGAGTTCATATTCAGAATAGAAGATATGGACTGTCAATTGCAGGCGTATAAGAGTTTGCCTGAAGACGAAAGGCTTTTTGTTCCTTTTCGGGATGACACCAGCGGTAAAGAGACCTATGGAGCAGGACGTTATCTTGACCTCGAAACCGGAAGACACCAAACCCTTGAAGGAATATGGATAGTTGATTTTAATGATGCTTATAATCCCTGGTGTGCCTACAGCGATGATTATGCCTGTCCTTTCACGCCACCGGAAAACTGGCTAAAAGTGCCGATTTATGCGGGTGAAAAAACTTTCACAACTTAAAGAAGATAGATGAAGGGAAATATGAAAAGCTGTATCAATAGCATTATCCATCAGGAGTAGACAGCAGCCGTGAAGAGAGCTGATGCATTTAAGCTGTTAGAATTGAAGCTGAAAAATAAAAACCTGATAAAGCACAGCCTGGCTGTGGAAGCCTGTATGAAACGATTAGCGAAAAAATTTGATGAAGACACAGAAATGTGGGGATTGGCAGGTTTACTTCACGATCTGGATTATGAGGACACGAAAGATGATTTTTCACGGCATGGTTTTGTTACAGCCGATATGTTAGAAGAACAAGATGTTGACGATCAGGTGATTGATGCCATAAAAGCGCACCCGGGACATACGGAAAGGAAGACTGTAATGGCTAAAGCGCTGTTTGCCGTTGATCCTTTAACAGGCCTGATTGTTGCTGCCTGTTTGATGCATCCGGAGAAAAAGTTGGACGCTTTAAATAGGGAATTTGTTCTCAAAAGGTTTAAAGAAAAAAGTTTTGCCCGGGGAGTCAGCAGGGAGCAGATAAGAGCCTGTCTGGACATCGGATTGCTGCTTGAGGACTTTGTTGATGTCTGTCTGGAAGCCATGAAAGAAATCAGTAATGACCTGGGGATGTAGAAAAATGACAGGGGATTATTATATCGATACTGGAAAGAGAAGGAAATCATGATGAAAAAAGATTCTTTGGATTTTTTGCGTGAGTTGACGCAGTCAGTAAGCCCTTCCGGGTTTGAGGAAGACGCGATAAACATTTGGAAGCAACGGACCAAACACATTACGGATGACGTCAGCATAGATGTTCTTGGGAACGTGACCGCGGTCTTAAATAAAAGCGGAAGCCCCAGGATCATGCTGGCTGGTCATATTGACGAAGTCGGCTTTATGGTGAAATATATCGACAAAGACGGATATATTTATTTTTCGACTATCGGAGGGATCGATCTTCATCTTGTTCCGGGTCAAAGAGTCTGGATCAAAACAAAAAAAGGTAAGATTCTGGGAGTGATAGGTAAGAAACCTGTTCATCTTTTAGAAGAAGAGGAAAAAAAGACGGTTGCCAAGCTCGAAGACCTCTGGATCGATATCGGCATCAATAATAAAAAGCGTGTTGAGTCTCTATTGCATATCGGGGATCCTGTTGTTCCGGCAGTCGGTCTCGAGGTTATGAATGATGATATTGTAATCGGACGTGGATTCGACGACAAAACCGGCGCGTTTGTGATAAGTGAAACACTACGCATTCTTTCTCAAAAAAAGATCTCATCCTGCGTTTACGGAGTTGCAACAGTTCAGGAAGAGATAGGCTTGAGAGGAGCCAAAGCTTCAGCCTATGGCCTGTCACCTGACATAGGTATTGCTGTTGACGTCACATTTGCTTCAGATTTCCCCTCTGTCGACAAGAGAAAAACAGGCGATATTCACATTGGCAAAGGTCCTGTTATTGTCAGAGGACCGAATATCCATCCGAAGATTTTTCATTTATTTGTCGAAACGGCTAAAAAAGAAAAAATCCCCTATCAAATTGAAGGGATATCAAAAGCCACAGGGACTGATGCCAATGTTATACAGCTTACTAAATCAGGAATCGTTACTGGACTGATCAGC
>JAFGJP010000022.1 GCA_016929035.1 Candidatus Auribacterota bacterium
CGGGCAAAAAAAGGAAAGAAAAGGACTTTTATGAAAATTTGGTTGAAATTTTTTTAAAACAGTGAAAAATTAAGAGGTATTTTTTAAATCAAAAAAAAGGACACACGGTCAATGATGTTCAAGGGAAAGCAAACGGTAACGTTCCTGGAGCCTGAAGTCCAGGATGTTCTCAAAAGCGCCGGTTTGATAGAGGCCCGGGATTTCTTTTCCTACAAAAATAAATACTGCTACAAGAGGAATTATTTCAGGGCCGTCTATAAGATTCCCCTGCAGGACAGAAAGAATATCTTTCTTAAAAAGCACGACAGGCTTTCTCCGGCCATGTTCCTGAGACTTCTTTTTGTCGAGAGATTATCTGAGGCCAGGCATGAGCTTGAAAGTATTCTTCTCGCGAGAAAACTGGGGATTGCCACCCTGAAGCCGTTGGGATATGGCGAGAAGACGATTTTCGGCATTCCTGTTCAATCGTTTCTTCTCACGGAGTCTCTCGAGAAAGTCCCCCGGCTGGAAGATATTATTGCGAAATCCTGGAATAAGTTTCCTTTTGCCAAAAAAAAGTTCATTATTTCCAGCGTGGCGGAAATCGTCGCCAAGCTGCACAGAAACCGTCTTTTTCACAAGGATCTGTATCTCGGGCACATACTTTTTGACGATGCCGGATCTTCCGACGAATGCGTTTTTTATTTAATTGACCTGCAGAGAATAAATCAACATAATAAAAGGCTGCGAAGGTGGCGAGTGAAAGATCTTTCTTCGCTGAACTATTCGGCTGATCTGTGTGGGGTCGGCATCAAGGACAGGCTCAGGTTCCTCAAGGAATACTGCAGGCATATGAAGTTGCCTAGCAGAGATTACATCCGGCCTGTCAACCGAAAGACAGAGCTTATCAAGAATCATACGCTTAAGCGTTATCTGAAAAACAACTTGAAGAAAAAGACAAGGTAAAGGAGCCTGCATGACAATAGATATTTCAGATTCATGGAGCAAACTTTACGAAACACGAAAAGTGATCCGTGAGAACTTCCCGGATTTTTGGAAGATGCGGGTCATAAGAAAGCCCATGTGGGCCATCAGGCGATTCATGAAGGAAGGCGACCTTGTTCTTGACGCAGGTTCTTATAACAGGGGCCTTTATCATCAGTTAAAGACGAGTTTTCAGGATGTTAAGTACAGGAGCATGGACATTGACAGGGATAAGAAGCACGATTATTATTCCTTTGAAGAAATCAAGGAAAAGTTTGATATCGTCTTTCTTTTTGAAGTCATTGAGCATCTTAATCTTCAGGATGGAGTCATCTTGTTGAAGAAGATTCATCATGTTCTGAAAGACAAGGGGAAGATCATTCTCACGACGCCAAATGTGTTTCACCCGAACCGCTACTGGGAATGTTCTCATAAGGTTTCCTACAGGCACGATGAGATAGGCGGGATCATGGATTCTGTGGGCTTTAATGTGGTTCAGATATATCGCGTATATAATGATTCTTTTCTCAAAAGAATGTTCAGAATCTATATCGCAAGCTTTGTTCATGAATATTTCAGTGTTGATTTTGCCAAATCGATACTGCTGGTGGGTGAGAAAAAATGATTGCAGGCATCGGCATAGATATTATTGATGTTCAGAGGATGAGAAATATCGTGGAAAAAGAAACAGGGGCCCGGTTTCTCGACCGGACGTTTTCTGAAAGGGAAAAAGAATACTGCAGTACATTTAAGGACCCTTTGCCTCGTTTTGCCGGCCGTTTTGCTGCGAAAGAGGCTTTTGTCAAGGCCTCGTCGTCATTTTTAAAGGGGATCGCTCTAAAAGATATAGAGACCCTGAATGCATCTTCAGGAGCGCCCGGCATCGCTGTCCTTAAAGGAGATTTCGACAGCTCAAGGTACGCCTGTCATGTTTCTATCTCTCATACGGAGACATATGCCTGCGCCTGCGTGGTTATCGAAGTCAAGGAAGGAGTCGCACATGATAAATGCAAATGACTTAAGACGGGGCATGGCCATAAAATTCAATAATTCTCTTTGTGTTGTTGTTGATACAGAGCACATCAAGCCCGGAAAAGGGGGAGCTTATATTCAGGCTGTTCTTAAAGATCTGCGTTTAGGGCGTACGCTGAATAACCGGTTCCGGTCGCAGGAAAGCGTCGAAGATGTGCGGCTTGAAGGGAAAGCCATGCAGTTTCTTTACAAGGATTCGGGCGGATTTCATTTCATGGATCTGGAAACGTTTGAGACCGTTGTGCTTTCGATGGACTTTATAGGAGAAAACGCCCATTTTCTTGTCCCTGAGCTGGAGGTGGAGATCGAGTTTTATGACAGTGAGCCTGTGCTGATCGATCTCCCGGCCAGCGTTGATCTCAAGATTGTCGAAACGGTTCCAGGAGAAAAAGGGAACTCTGTCGCCAACGTTCAAAAACCCGCTACTCTGGAAACAGGTTATACGCTGAATGTTCCTCTTTTTATCAATCAGGGAGAAAAGATAAAGATTGACACACGGTCCGGAAAATACCTGGGCCGGGCTTGATGCGGAATATGTTGCGGAGCTGAATTTTTTTCTTGCTCCCCGCGGCCGTTATTTTTAAAAATAATGTCGGACAATTTTTTCATGAAGGAAGAGGATCGAGGAGAGAATTTATGAAAAAGCCGATTGTCATTGGGACTGGCAAGAAAAGCTTCCTAGATGTTCAAAAAGGATACATCGCAGGTCTCATCCACAACCTTAAAGATTTTTCCAAGCTTTTTATGAAAAAGAACGGGAGAGGGGGGATGATAAGCCGCCTGTCGCTGAATAATATCGAGGACATCTACGATCATATCGTTCAGATTTACTACAATGGTTATCGCATCAAAAAATTTGGTGAAGACTGGATTTATACAGAAGATGCTCCCAGAGAAGGACGCAAAGCCCAGCAACAGGTAAAATTTGAATCCTCAGGTAATCTGTCTGTCAGGATCCAGGATGGAGCCCATCAGAAGATGCTTTGCTTCTCGATCGATTCCAAGCTCCGTCTTCATGATACGCGTAAATTCTAACGCACAGTCCTACTTCATCCTTGGATGATTGTCATCATCCATGATAAGAATTCGAGGTTTCAAGGAACCGGCCTCTTTTTCATCAACCAGGGCAAAGGCAAGAATAATAACCCGGTCTCCCACTGCACCAAGACGGGCAGCTGCACCGTTAAGGCTTACAATGCCGCTTCCTTTTTTTGCCTTGATGAGATAGGTTTCGAAGCGGCTGCCGTTAGAAAGATTAGCAACAAGGACTTTTTCATATGCCTGCATGCCTGCCAGCGTCATAAAAGATTCATCAAGCCCCAGGCTGCCATCGTAGTTGATGTGACATTGAGTGATTGTCGCTTTATGGATTTTTGATTTCAGCTTGTGAATAAGCATGGCTCACCTCAAACAGATGTGTTAATATAGCAAAAGGAAAACTTCAGAACAAGCACAAAATATTTACTCTACAAATATAATCTTTACAATTGAAGAAAAAAATGCGATACTGCTTGCCTTTTGAAGGAGAAAAGACTCTCCATCGACTTTTTTATCGTCAATGAACTCGATGCACAGGGTTTGATATCGCCTGAGTGGAGTAACACAGTGATTGATGAAAAAAAGATTCAGCATTTAAAAAATACAGCTCAGAAAGTCAGAAGAAAAATCATAGAAATTCTCGGCCGCGCAGGTTCCGGACATCCCGGGGGGTCTCTTTCTTCAACGGAGATAATCGTTTCCCTGTATGAAGGCATCATGGATGTCGATCCTTCACAGCCCCGGAAGATGCAAAGAGACAGGCTTGTTCTCAGCAAGGGTCATTCCTGTCCGGCTCTGTATGTGATGCTTGCTTTCAAGGGTTTCTTTCCGGTGGAGGACCTGGATCATTTAAGGCAGTGGGGGTCTCATCTCCAGGGGCACCCGGATATGAAGTCGACGCCTGGAGTAGACATGTCTTCCGGCTCTCTTGGCCAGGGGCTTTCAGCTGCGTGCGGAATAGCTCTGGCAGCAAAAATCGATAAAAGAGATTTCTGGACATATTGCATCATCGGCGACGGCGAAGCTCAGGAAGGGCAGATATGGGAAGCATCTATGTTTGCCGCACACAACAAGCTGGACAATCTGATCGTATTCCTTGATTTTAATAAGCAGCAGATCGAAGGCCGTGTGGATGAAATCATTGGCCCTCTGCAGTATGAAGAGAAATGGAAATCATTTGGCTGGCATGTTCAGACAATAGACGGACACAGCTTTAAAGAGATCTTTCACGCTGTTGATACGGCCAAAAAAAGCAGGTTCAAGCCCTTTATGATTATAGCGAACACCGTTAAAGGGAAAGGCGTTTCTTTTATGGAGTGGAACCTGGATTTTCACGGCACGGCACCGAAGGGCACTGAAATTGAAAAAGCGATCAGCGAGATCAATGACAGCGCGTTTTAAAAAGAAATAAAGGTAACAGGGAACGTTAGAGATGGCTGAACTCAAGGGAACACGCGATGGGTACGGAGAAGCGCTTATCGAGCTTGGGGAGAAAGATTCTAACATTGTCGTTCTTGATGCGGATCTGGGAAGTTCTACTCGGGCGCGTAAGTTCGCCACCAAATTTCCAGAGCGCTATTTTAATGTCGGTGTCGCGGAACAGAACATGATCGGCATCGCCTCGGGCCTAGCCTGTACGGGTAAAACAGTTTTTGCCAGCACATTCGCCATTTTTGCCACAGGACGACCATGGGAACAGATTCGAAATTCGGTTTGTTTCAGTAACCTGAACGTAAAAATTGTTGCTTCACATGGGGGAATTACCGTTGGCGCTGACGGTGCTTCACATCAGAGCCTTGAAGATGTTGCCATCATGCGGTGTATTCCCAATATGAAAGTTATCGTTCCGTGTGATTACGAGGAAACGAAAAAAACCATGCGCGAGATCGTTAAGGTCAAAGGCCCGTACTACATCCGCCTCGGAAGGGCCAAGTATCCTGTTCTTACAAATCCTGACACGCCGTTTGAGGTCGGGAAAGGTCATATTTTTCGCAAAGGAAAACATGTGACGATTATTTCAACAGGAACGATGCTTGACCATGCGTTAAAAGCAGCCGCTCAGCTGGAAAAGCAGGACGTTCAGGCAGAGGTTATGCACATCCATACGATAAAGCCCATTGACGCAGAACTCATAGCCGCTTCAGCGAAAAAAACGAGGTGTGTTGTCACTGTTGAGGAACATTCTGTCATTGGCGGTCTGGGAAGCGCTGTCAGCGAGGTTCTCTGCAGCTGCTGCCCTGTTCCGGTCGAAAGGATAGGCATTCAGGACAAATTCGGACGATCAGGTTCTCCGGAAGTTTTAATAAAAGTCTACAATATGGATGTTCCTGATATTGTTGAGGCGGCTAAAAAAGTGATTCAAAAAAAGGATTGAAAAATGAAAAGAGTTAAATCCAACATCATCAATTTTATTTTGCTTTTTCTTATCCTTCTGGGAATCAGCCTGTGTTTTGGAAATCAGATGAAGCTCAACATTGCTGATTCAAAAAACGAACTTTATGAAAAACTCCAGCTTTTTGCTGATGTTTTGACAATCGTCAAGAAAAACTACATGCGCGAAGTCTCGTCCAAAGAGCTTATTTACGGAGCTCTTACCGGAGCCCTTCAGTCTTTGGACCCGCATAGTCAGTTCATGGACCCTGAGATGTACGATGCCATGAAAGTTGAAACAGAGGGTGTGTTCGGAGGCCTCGGCATCGAGATCACCATCCGCGACGGCGCGCTTACGGTCATCAGTCCGATGGAAGACACTCCGGCTTTTCGTGCCGGTATCAAGGCAGGGGATAAGATCCTCAAAATCGATGATGAGTCCACGGAGAACATCACTCTGATGGAAGCGGTCAAAAAACTCCGCGGAGAAATCGGATCGCAGGTCAACCTGACGATCTTACGGCCGGCGACCAAGGAGTTTTTAGATATCCAGATCATTCGGGCAGAGATCAAGGTTCATGCTGTCAGAGAGGCAAGGATCATACCTGATACAAGGATCGGTTATGTCCGCATCCTTCATTTTCAGGAAGAGACAGCCGATGAGCTAGAAAAGGCAATTAAGGATTTTGGTGATATTGAAGGCATGGTGCTTGACCTCAGGAACAATCCCGGGGGTCTTCTTCAGGAAGCTGTAAGGGTATCTGAACTTTTTGTCGGCGGAGAGAGGCTGGTCGTGTACACAGAAGGCCGCGTTCCTGATCAGAATATAAAGTATTATAGTAAAAGAAAAGAAAAGATTGTCAGCTGCCCGCTGGTGGTTCTGGTTAATGACGGAAGCGCCAGCGCTTCAGAAATCGTCGCTGGTGCTATCCAGGATTGGAATGAAGGAGTCATTGTCGGAGTTAAGACCTTCGGCAAAGGTTCTGTCCAGTCCGTGATCCCCCTTACCGATGGATCGGCCCTGCGTCTTACGACAGCTCTTTATTTCTTGCCGAAAGGAAGAGTCATCCATGAAAAAGGGATTGATCCGGACGTGGAGATTACTCTTTCGGCAAAGGACGAAGAGGAGATCATCAAGTATAGATTAGAGCATCTTGATAATCCGGAAGAACCTGAAAAAATCTATCTTGATTCGCAGCTGAGCCGTGCTGTCGATATCATAAAAGGGATTTCCGTTTATATTGAAAAGAAGGAAAATAATAAAGAAGAACTCAAGCCGGCGGCGTGATCCTTAAGCAGGAGAAACTCTGAAGAGCCTGCGGTTTGGATTGTTAAAACGACAGTTCCAGCAGAAAACCATGAATGAGGGTAGAATCAGAAAGAGCATAAAGGCATGTTTTTTTTTCGGTCTCCTGTGCCTTGTTCTGATTTTGAGCGGCTGTGCAAAGACAAAATTCGCCCTTCGGTCCCGGCCGAAGACCCCGGAAGAAATTCCACCGCGCATCGCCATCGTTCTTGATGATGCAGGAAATACTTCAACTTGTCTTCTTGATGTTGAAAATATTTCTTTTCCCGTCACCATAGCTGTTCTTCCTTCAGTAGCCTACTCGCAGAAGTTCTGCTATGTGAACAATCCTTTTGTAAAGAAAATTGTCCATGTTCCCATGGAAGCGGAGAAGCTTTATCCCGGTCCTGAAACAATTTATGCTTCTATGTCAGAAAAAGAGATTATGGAAGCCCTCGAGGTTATTTTTGGTCAGTTTCCAGACCTGAAAGGATTCAACAATCATATGGGATCGGTTTTTATGAAGGATGAAAGGGCGTTAAGAACAGTGTTCCTTTTTGCCAAAAAAAGAAAACTATTTTTTCTTAACAGCCTGACCGTGAGTGATGACACAGCAAGGCGTTTGGCTGAGAGTCTGGGGGTTCCTTATCTTGAGAGAGATATTTTTCTCGATAATAAGGCGGACAGAAGTTATATACAGGAAAAATTTATCGAGGGCCTAGCGGGAGCACGTGACAATACGTTTTGCATCATCCAGGGCCATGTTCGACCAGATACGGTTCGAGCGCTCAGAGATCTTGTCCCGAAGGCTCAAAAAGAGGGATTTAGATTTGTTTTTCTGGAAGATCTGTATCAGTAAAAAATAAAAATTTAAAAGTGAAAAATAAAGAATAAGGAGCGCTGCGCGCAGATAATAATAAAAAGTAATCCCGTGACGTCCTTAGGCGGATGGAGTAAAGCATGAAAATTCCTTGTCCCTCTTGTTTCTTGCCTCTTGATTCTTTTATCCTGTATCGTGTATCCTGTATCTTATATCTGTTATTATTTCCTAATTGTTATTTTTAGCTTTTAATTTTTTTCTCCAGTTTGTTTGTCCGCTTAATTATAAGAGCAAGAAGAGAAAAAGGATTTTAAAATGATCATTCTAGGCATCGAGACGTCATGCGATGAGACGTCCGCCTCTCTGGTCGGAGACGGGCACAGGATTCTTTCTCTTGTGACGTCAACGCAGATTGATTTTCACAGGATCTACGGCGGCGTTGTCCCGGAAATCGCGAGCCGCCTTCATGCAGAGACGATAAGAGAGGTCACTCGAAAAGCCCTTGAAGATGCCTCTGCTGATCTGGAAGAGATTGATGCTGTTGCGGCCACAAGCGGGCCCGGTCTTCTGGGTTCTCTTCTCGTGGGCGTGTCTTTTGCCAATGCTCTGGCTCTTTCCCTGAGGAAGCCCTGCATGGCCATCAACCATCTCGAGGCTCATATCTATTCGGCTTTTATGGAGTTTTCTGAGATTGAGCCTCCGGTTGTCGCTCTTCTTGTATCAGGAGGACATACGGCTATCGTGTTCATGGAAGATTTTGGCCGGTACCGGATGATGGGGAGCACTCTTGACGATGCAGCAGGAGAGGCTTTTGATAAGATCGCTTTCTTTCTCGGCCTGGGCTATCCTGGAGGGCCTGCCATAGAGAAAGCGGCTTTGAAAGGAAACCGCACAGCTTTTGAATTTCCAAGAGCCATGCTCAGGCATAAAAGATTATATGATTTCAGCTTCAGCGGGTTAAAAACATCTGTCATTAATAAGGTCAGGTCTCTTGCTGAATCTCCGGAGCTTCTGCCTGAAAAAGTCAAGCTCGACGTCGCAGCCAGTTTTCAGGAAGCTGTCTGCGACGCGCTTGTTGCCAAAACGATTGCTTCTGCGGAAGAAAGCGGTGTTAAAAGAGTCGTCCTCACAGGCGGTGTTGCAGCCAATTTACGCCTGAGGGAAAAGTTAGGAGAAGCGTGTGAAAAAAAAGAGATCCGTCTTTTTACTCCTTCCATGAAGCTGTGCGGTGATAATGCAGCCATGATCGCCGGCCTGGCCTTTTATAAGCGACACCAGGCCCTGGAATTCATCGATGATGTAAGTTCTGTCAAGCCGATCTAAAATATTCTAAGCACCAAAAAATGCGATACAAGATTCACGATACAGGATGCAGGATAAAAGAAGCAAGAAGCCCTTCGACTCACTGCATTCGCTCAGGACAAGCAAAGAAGTAAGATGCAGAAAAAATGAATCTCTCCGGGCTAAAGCCTGGAGTCTTTATAAAAGACCCCGCTTCGTAACATATCGCAAAAATCCACCGTGGAATTCGCGCATCGATTAAAGATACAGGAATAACCATAAAAATAAAGAAAATAGAAGAGAGAATAGAAAAAGACAATATACGATCAAGTGTATCAGATCATAAGGATATCAGGTTTTATTTTTTTCTGATGCCCTGGTGCCCTGATATCCTGCCTCCTGGTTTCCTGATAATCTGATTTCCTGTTTTTATTTATCTATAACAGCGCATTGATCTTTTCGCGGATATCTTTGAAAACATCCACTCGTTCTATAGACGTCTGGTCTTTGTTAATAAGAAAGTTTGCGGGCACGCCGACTATCCTGTAAGAACTGGCCGTCTTTGCTTCCCTGTCGATCAGCGTTGTATACATGATTCCTTTGTCGCGAACAAGGCTTTTGACCATGTTTTCTCCCTCGGTGATGTTTACGTAGAGCACCTGGAAAGGCTTGTCCTTATATTCTTCATGCAGCTTGTTAAGATAAGGGATTTCTTGCATGCAAAACGGGCACCGGCTGAATCCAAAAACGAGAAGAACGACCTTTCCTTTCAGCTGGCTGAGAGTCACGTCTTCACCGTTTACGCTTTTCAGGGTAAAGTCCTTGACGCTGATCGGCTGACCGGCCAAGGAGCAGGAGGACAAAGAAAGCAAAAGAAAAAAGAAGATGATGATTTTAAAACAAGAAAAATTTTTCACAAAGCCTCCAAATGTCAAAATATTTTTTAAAGAATTAAAAAACAGAATTTCATTAGAAAAAAGATCGCGCCGCTAAATAAACAAAGTAAATTCCCATAAAAATAATCACAGACGCCAGCACTTTTTTGACGGCTATCATCCATTTCCCGCTTTTGAGAAGGCTTGTAAAAAGTGATGAAAATGTCCCGGCAAAGAGGAAGATCATACCGAGACCCATGGCATAGGTGAAGAGAAGAAGCGAGCCATACAGAATGGAAATTTTTTTAGAGGCGACATAAGTCAAAAGAGCGGCAAGAACCGGCAGTGTGCATGAGCCGACAACCAGTCCTGAAGCCATGCCGATGAGAAAAGCTCCTGCGTATGTTCCTTTGAGCTGAGACGGGATCTTGCCCGCAAAGCCTTTTTGAAGGAACCGGGGTATGGGGATCAGGAAAATATCCAGCATGGAAAAGCCGAAGAAAATAAAAATAGCGCCAACGAGGATATTGGTGACCGGATGTGCTGCGATTCGGCCAAAGAATGTGCCGGCTATCGTGCTGAAAGCACCAAGCGCCGTATAAGTCAGGGCAAGTCCCAGCACGTAGCTCAGAGAAATAAGGAAGGCCTGGAGGCGTGAGGAGACGTTCTGGCTGCCGATAAAAGCCACAGTAATGGGGAATAACCGGGTAAACGCACGGAGTCAGGCTGACGGCAATGCCTCCGAAAAAAGCGAGAACAAAAGCCAAAAAAGAGCCTCTCTCAAGAGCTTCCTGAAAGGTTTGAGGAATATCTACCGATTGAACAAGAAGGGCATAGGCTATATAAAAAACAGCAAGCCCCGCAAGAACATAAAGAGGAACTTTAAATTTTTTGAAAAAATTCATATTACCTTACATTTTTACCTAAATAACATAAAAAATAAAAAAAATATTTCTAAAAATAAAAAAAGTTTTTTGGTTATTTTTATCAAAGCAGGCGTATAAAGCAAGAATAAATGACGTAAAGCAGGACAAGAAGGCTGGTAAGCCCGATAGGAACTCTGTATTTCATAAAGAAGGTGTCGAAATTTTTAAAGAAATCCAGCTGTTCATAGATTTTTTCAGTTGAAATCCACTGGTTGAAAAAACTGGAGACCGCAGGGAATTTTTGAGGAGAAAAAAACATGAGAACGGCGAAGACCACGCTCAAGCTGAGAAAGATGAAAAAAAACCAGGCTGAACTCTCAACAATAATGACTGTTAGCCATTCAATTCCTTTTCCTGTCTTGATGAATCTGGAAGTATCAAAAAACGCTTTATTTTTAAAAAGAACATAAAGGCTGAGCGAAGCAACGATAATAATAAGACAAGAAAACATTCTTATGTGGGGAAGGATTTTCTTCTCTGCATCCCGTCGTTCTTCCAGACGTTTTTGAAGAGCATTCGAAGAGATCGTGATGTTCGAAGCTTTGGCGATCCGCTCAAAAAGATGAGGGCTGAGCAGCAGCAGGAAAACGAGAAACAGTGAAAAGGTCGAAAAGGAGAGGATCGTGATCTGAAAAAACTGGATGATAAGTCTGTCAAGGCTCATGATAATTATATCCTTGTAATTTATATAAGTTTACAGAAAAAGCGGGCCTTTTTCAAGGAGGAAAGTATGGGTAAATCAAAAATCAAATATAAAAATAAAAAGTCAAAGATTAAAAATCAAAAATACATGTGCTGTTAAGAAGAAGTGTTTACAAATAGGTCATTATTATGCGGGTGACATGATGTGTTCTGAAGCAGAGCGTGCCGACACGTCAGATAGGGATAACATGAAAGATATCCTTGAGGTCTTTCAGTACGTAGTCAGGATTTTCCTTCGAAAGAGTTTCTTTTGACTGGTAGCCTGTTAGAACAGCGGCCGTCTTGAGCCCCGCCTTTTTCCCGGCGCGGATATCATGGGTCATATCCCCGACATAAACCGTTTTATCCGGCTGGAACCCCATGTCCTGCATGAGGTTTTCTATGGCTTCTTCCTTGTTGGGGATATCTTCATAGATTCTGTCAAAATAGTCGCGATCCGGAAAGAACCGCTTTGTCTCCAGGCTGACAAAGGAGTGAGAGCTGAGGACGACCAGAACTTTTTCCTGCATTTTGAGATTTTTAAGAACCTCTTCAACGCCGTCTATGGGAGCAGGCATGGAATTGTTTTCAGTATAGAATTTTTTAAAGATTTCCCCAAGTTCTCTTTCGTCTGTCCTTCCCAGATACTCCCGGCAAAAATCCATGTAGGGAAGCCGGAACCTTAATCGGAATTCTCCTATGGAAAGAGGCGGCTTTTTGTAATGCGCAAAGATCTTCAGGTATGTCTGAAAAACGAAGTGAAAGTCATCGCTGATGACTCCTGACCAGTCAAAGATAAAGTTCTGTATTTTGTGGTTGTTGCTTGCCATATTGCTTTTCCTGATGAAGATTATACCAGATAATGGAAAATGGTGATAATATCCTGTACGCATTTTCAAGTCAAAGAAAAGTTTTGTGTTGTTTTTAAAATAAACACATGACAAAGCAGGCAGAGCAGGAATGAACCTCCCTGGGCTTCCCTCTGAGGTGGATACGCTTAATGCGGAAAAGCCCGGGGTTTCTTTTAAAAACCCCGCTTCGTAAAATACCGCAAAAATTCACCGTGAAATTCGAAGAATTCCCGGAGGTAAGTCCTCGGAATTTCTGATGAAATTCCAGAGGGTCTACGATATTTTTGCGACACTCAGCGGGATAATCGTCTGCGCTTTCATCTCCGGCTTTATAGGCGGGGAATTCGTGCATCGATTAAAAAACCTATTGCAAAATTTTTCCTAACAGTTAATAATAAACACATATGAAGCAAAACAGAAGAAAACTTTTGATCAATTCCAGAACAAAGTCCATCTTTGCTCTTTTTGTTGTTTTTTCCTTCATCGTGGCTTTTGTTTTTCTCGGCTGGGAAATCATCATACAGTTTGTTTACTTCAACCATTACGAGCTTTATGAATCGTTGTTCGGTTTTTCCAACCTGGGGCTGCTTCTTAAGTCTATCCTTCTTGTTTTCTGGGTGGGTTTTACATTTTTTTCCGCTTATTTTTATATGGAAAGCAAATACAGCGGGATCTTTGCTCGGATGGACAGGCTTTTTACAGATATCAGCCAGGGGCAGGACAAAAGGCTTTTTTTCCGGGAAAGCGATTCTTTTGCCTATATCGCTGAAAGCTTCAACCGCATGGTTGCTAATCTGAAAACAGGTGGCGATATTTCACAACAGGATAAAATTCAGGAAGTTGTAAAAAAATTGGAAAACTTACTCCAGCGTGATGATGTTCCAAAGCAGGAAATCGAGACGATTCTCAAAACGATTAAAGAATTTTTGTAAATTTTTTCTTTACAGACACTGTTCTTTCTAATACAATGACGCAGAATCATCCTTTTAAACTAGTCCTGCGAGACTGGAAAAGGTGAAGGCAATGAAAAAAAATAATAAAAAATTGACCCGTCCATTAGATTCAGTGGATGGGTTTTTTTTGCCCGCCTCCGCGCAACCTTAAAGCATAGCGAAGGCTTATGCGCTTTGGCGAGGTTTTAAAATGAGGGTATGATGAACGAGCGAAGTATCATGACAGAAGACGAGATCAAACGGGCGATGATGAGGATTGCCCACGAGATTCTCGAAAAAAACGCAGAAAGAGAAAATCTTGCTCTTGTCGGCATCAGGACCAGGGGTGTTTTTCTTGCCCAGAGACTGCAGGAAAATATCAAAGGTATCGAGGGCATCACGGTCCCTATGGGGATTCTTGATATCACGCTCCACAGGGATGATCTTGATCAGCTTCCGACCATGCCGATTGTCGGAAAAACCGAGATCAATTTCGATATAGCCGACAAAATCGTTATCATCGTAGACGATGTCCTTTTTTCCGGACGGACCGTTCGGGCAGCACTTGATGAAATCATTGATTTTGGACGTCCAAAAAAAATTCAGCTGGCTGTTCTCGTTGACCGCGGGCACAGGGAGCTCCCCATCAAGGCGGACTATGTGGGAAAGAATATCCCGACTTCTCTCAGCGAACAGGTTAAAGTCTCTTTGAAAGAACATGATGAAGAGGAAGGAGTTAAAATCCTATGCACAAATGGAACCGAAAGCACCTTCTGAGCATTGAAGAACTGTCCAGGGAAGAGATACTGACGGTTCTGCAGACGGCAGAGTCTTTCAAAGATATCTCTCTGCGGCCGATAAAAAAGTCTCCAGTGCTCCGCGGAAAAACCATTGTCCTTCTCTTTTACGAACCGAGTACAAGGACAAGCAACTCCTTTTCTCTTGCCGCCAAGCGTCTGAGTGCCGATGTGGTGAACATATCAGTCAATGCGAGCAGCGTGCAGAAAGGCGAGTCCCTGATAGACACAGCGAAAAACATTGAAGCCCTGAAGATTCACACGATTATTATCCGTCACTCGCGGGCCGGAGCGCCGATGATACTGGCCAGGCACATCGATGCATCGGTTATCAATGCCGGTGACGGATATCATGAGCATCCGACCCAGGCTCTTCTCGATATGTTCACAATCAAGCAGAGGAAGGGATTTTTTGAAGGCCTTAAGGTCACGATCGTAGGCGACATTCTCCACAGCCGGGTCGCACGGTCGAACATCTGGGGGCTTTCAAAGCTGGGTGCAGAGGTGACTGTCTGCGGCCCTCCGACCATGATACCTGTTGATATTGAAGCAATGGGAGCAAAGGTCAGTTACAACCTGAAGGAAGCTGTCGCTGATGCGGATGTTGTCAATCTTCTTCGCGTTCAGTTTGAAAGGGAATCCGGCGTGCTGTTTCCCTCTGTGAGAGAGTACGCGGCGATGTTCAGCATGGACGATGAGATGGAAAAGTATCTGAAAGAAGATGCTCTGATCATGCATCCGGGCCCCATCAACAGGGGGGTTGAGATCTCATCGCGCATGGCTGACGGGAAAAGGTCTGTCATTCTCGAACAGGTCACAAACGGGCTGGCGGTAAGAATGGCCGTGCTCTATCTTATCTCTGGTGAAAAGGAGAAAACCCGGAAGAGTAGCCTATGAAAACGTTAATAAAAAATGGGAAAGTGATTGATACCGAATCATGCAGCATCAGGGAAGCGGATATCCTTGTCGAAGAAGCCCGCATTGCTTCCATCAGGAAAAATATAAAAGAAGAGGGCTGCGAAGTTTTTGATGCAAAAGGGCTGATTGTCTGTCCGGGCTTTATTGATCTTCATGTGCACCTGAGAGAGCCGGGTTTTGAAGCGCAGGAAACAATAGAGACAGGTACAAAAGCAGCTCTGAAAGGCGGTTTTACAACAGTTGTCTGCATGCCTAATACTAATCCTCCCGTAGACAATGAAGGCATTGTCTCTCTGATCAAGCTGCGGGCGGAAAAGGACGGGTATGTTGAAGTCTTACCGACAGCCTGCATCACCAAGGGGCGGCTGGGGGAAGAGCTCGCAGAAATAAGCAAGCTTGTTGCCGCAGGCGCCTGTGCGATTTCCGATGACGGCTCCACAGTGATGAACAGCTTGGTCATGCGAAGAGCGCTTGAATATATCAAAATGTTTAACATTCCTTTAATCGACCATTGCGAAGACCATCATCTCTCAGACAGCGGCCTTGTGAACGAGGGATATTGTTCCACTTCTCTTGGCCTCAAGGGCATCCCTTCTGCCAGCGAAGAAATCATCGTTCTCAGGGATATCCTGCTGTGTGAGTATGTGAATTCGCGCGTCCATATCGCCCATGTCAGCACAAAGGGCTCTGTCAGTCTCATAAGAGAGGCCAAGAAGCGCGGAGTCAGGGTGACGGCGGAAACGGCACCGCATTATTTCAGCTTAACCGATAAATCGCTTGTCGGCTATGACACAAACTTTAAGGTCAATCCTCCTCTGCGGTCATCCGAAGACATGATAGCCATACAAGAAGGCCTCAGAGATGGAACTCTGGATGCCATCGCGACTGATCATGCGCCGCATACAAGCGATGACAAGGACAAAGAGTTTCAGGATGCTCCTTTCGGGATGATAGGTCTTGAAACGTCTTTTGCCGTGGGCATCACAGAGCTTTACAGGAAAGATGTTCTCAGCCTTCCGGAACTGGTTCAGAAATATACTGTCGGACCCGCGTGTGTCCTGGGATTGGACAAGGGTATCCTTAAGGAAGGGCATGAGGCCAATATCACCATCGTTGATACGGAAAAAAGTTTTATGGTCAGAGAAGATTTCTTTGCAGGAAAATCAAGAAATTCTCCTTATCTGGGCAGAACTCTTCAGGGAACTGTTGAAGCGGTGTTTGTCAATGGAAACTTGAGATACAACAAAGGCAGTTTTCGAAAATGAAGGCCATCCTTTACCTGGAAGACGGCAGCGCCTATCTGGGACGGTCTTTTGGTCAATCCGGCGAAGTCTTCGGGGAAATCGTTTTCAATACAGCTATGACGGGTTATCAGGAGATCCTCACCGATCCATCCTATCATGGACAGATCGTCACCATGACATATCCTCTTATCGGTAATTACGGCGTTAACGCGAAAGACATAGAGTCTTCTTCTCCGAAAGCCTCAGGCTTTGTTGTCAAGGAGCTTTCCCATGGCTTCAGCAGCTGGAGGGGAGAGCAGACATTGGATGAATATCTCAAGAAGCACCGGATTATCGGTATAGAAGGTGTGGATACGAGAAGCATTGTTCTCAGGATAAGAGAAAAAGGCGCGATGAAAGCCGTTATTTCCACCAAGCGTTTTGAAGAAAAAACACTTCAAGAAGATCTTGAGAATTTTCCAGGGATCGAACAAAGGGACCTTGTTGACGAGGTCAGCTGCCAGAAAGTTTTTCTATGGGAAGAAGAGGCACCGGTCGAATATGATATTTCGACCCCGCTCAGCCATCCGGTGAAGAGTCCTTACAAAATAGCTGTTTATGATTTTGGCATAAAATATAATATCCTGCGGATTCTCAAGACTTATTTCCACAAAGTCGAAGTTTTTCCTTTCCATACCCCTGCGTCACGAATACAGGAATCAGGAGCTGACGGTGTCTTTCTTTCCAACGGGCCGGGCGACCCGGCGCGTGTGCTGAAAGGAGTAAAGGCCACCCGGGAGCTTTTCGGCAAGCTCCCTCTTTTTGGCATCTGCCTGGGGCATCAGATCATGGGGCTTGCCGCCGGGGCCAGGACGTACAAGCTGAAATTCGGACATCACGGGGCCAATCATCCGGTCAAAGACATGAAAACAGGAGAGATTGAAATTACATCCCAGAACCACAATTTTGCCATTGATGAAAAATCTCTTAAAAACATCGCAGCCGATGTGACGCATATTAACCTGAATGATCATACCAATGAAGGGGTGGCTTACAGGAATGCTCCTGCTTTCAGCATCCAGTATCACCCTGAATCATCGCCGGGACCGCATGATTCACGTTATCTGTTTGAGCGCTTCCATGAACTGATCAAGGAGATAAAAGGTGCCTAAGCGACAGGATATTCATTCGATCATGATCATCGGTTCTGGGCCCATTGTCATCAGCCAGGCCTGTGAGTTTGACTATTCAGGAACTCAGGCCTGCAAGGCGCTCAGGGAAGAAGGGTTCCGCATTATCCTGATAAACTCGAATCCTGCTACCATCATGACTGATCCGGAGTTTGCCGACAGGACATATATCGAGCCCATAACAGCCGATATGGTTGAAAAGATTATTGCCCTTGAGAGGCCGGATGCTCTGCTCCCGACTGTCGGAGGCCAGACAGGTCTGAATACGGCCATGGACCTTTCCAGGCGTGGAGTGTATGAGAAATACAATGTTGAGCTTATCGGCGCAACACCTCATGTGATCGAAAAGGCGGAAAACAGGGAGCTTTTCAAAGAAGCCATGAAGCGCATCAACTTGAAAATGCCTTTTTCCGACTACGTGAACAAATTGGACGGAGCTTATAAAGTCCTTGAAAAGATCGGGCGTTTTCCGGTCATCATCCGGCCGAGCTTTACTCTCGGCGGCATCGGAGGCGGCATTGCCTACAACATTGATGAATTCAAGGAGATCTGTGCAAGGGGATTTGAGTTCTCTCCTGTTCACGAGATTCTGGTTGAGGAGTCTGTCATCGGATGGAAAGAATATGAGCTGGAGGTGATGCGCGATAAAAAAGATAACGTGATCATTGTGTGTTCTATTGAAAACTTCGATCCAATGGGAATCCATACCGGAGACAGCATCACGGTTGCTCCGGCTCAGACGCTGACAGACAGAGAATATCAGGCTATGCGCGATGCGGCAAAAGCGGTTATACGGGAGATCGGCGTAGAGACAGGAGGGTCAAACATCCAGTTTGCCGTCAATCCGGAAAGCGGAGAACTGCATGTCATCGAGATGAACCCGCGCGTTTCCCGGTCTTCGGCGCTTGCGTCAAAGGCAACAGGTTTTCCCATAGCCAAGTTTGCGGCCAAGCTGGCCGTTGGCTACACTCTGGACGAAATTCAGAATGATATTACAAAAAAAACGCCGGCATGCTTTGAGCCGGCGATTGACTACTGCGTTGTCAAAGTTCCTCGTTTTACGTTTGAAAAATTTCCCAAGGCTGATCCTACGCTCACGACACAGATGAAATCCGTGGGTGAGACGATGTCTATCGGGCGGACATTCAAAGAAGCGTTTCAAAAGGCGCTCCGTTCTCTTGAGATCGGTCGTGCGGGATGGGGAATGGATGGCAAAGACCTTTCATTTCTCAGCGTGGAGGAGATTTCCCGTAACCTAACGATTCCGAATAAAGACAGGATTTTTTACATCAAGGCCGCTTTCGAGCAGGGAATGACAGTTGAAGAGATTTATGAGAGAACCCGGATCGACCGCTGGTTTCTTCAGAACATGAAAGACATCCTCGGGTTCATGGAGGAGCTGAAAAAGAAGAAGGGAAGTCCTGAAAATTTGAGCGAAGAGTTCTGGAAAAAATCCAAGCAGATGGGGTTCAGCGACACGCAGATAGCCGTCAATTTCGGCACAGATGAGGATCGCATTCGGCATATACGGAAGCAGAACGGCGTGGTCCCGACCTATCGGCTTGTGGATACCTGTGCAGCTGAGTTTGAAGCTTTCACGCCTTATTATTATTCAACTTATGAAACGACAACAGAAGTTCGACCATCCAGCAAAAAGAAAATAATGATACTTGGCGGAGGGCCCAATCGCATTGGCCAGGGAATCGAGTTCGATTATTGCTGTGTCCATGCCTCTTTTGCCTTAAGAGAAGAGGGCTATGAAACGATAATGGTGAATTCGAACCCGGAGACAGTGAGCACGGATTTTGATATTTCCGACAAGCTGTATTTTGAACCTCTCACATACGAGGACGTGCTGAACATCTATGAGGCGGAGGGCTGCGATGGAGCGATTGTTCAGCTGGGAGGACAGACGCCGCTTAATCTTGCACAGAAACTGAAAAAAGCCGGCGTGAAGATACTGGGAACTGACCCGGATGACATCGATGCATCGGAAGACAGGGAAAAATTCCAGAAGCTTCTGAAAAAACATGATCTTGTCCAGCCTCCCAATGGAACAGCGTGGAGCAAAGAGGAAGCGATGACCGCTGCCCAGAAGATTGGCTACCCTGTGGTCGTTCGTCCTTCGTTTGTCCTCGGCGGACGTTCGATGGAGATTGTCTATGATGACGACATGCTGAAAAAGTATATGACAAGCGCCATAGAAGCTTCTCCTGAACATCCCATTTTGATCGACAAATTTATTGAAGATGCCGTGGAGATCGACGTGGATGCCGTCTGCGACGGAGAAACAACGGTCATCGGAGCTATCATGGAACACATCGAGGAGGCCGGCATCCACAGCGGTGACAGCGCCTGCGTGATCCCTCCTTTTTCTCTGGGTGAAGACATCATCACCCGTGTGAAAGATTATGTCTATATCCTGGCTAGAGAGCTGAATGTCAGAGGCCTCATGAATGTGCAGATGGCTGTGAAGAATGATGTCATCTATGTTCTTGAAGTCAATCCGCGGGCATCCCGCACAGTACCTTTTGTCAGCAAATCCATAGGGATTCCCCTGGCTAAAATAGCCACGAAGGTCATGACGGGAAAAATGCTCAAAGAGCTGGGATTCACGCAGTCTGAAACACCACGTTTTTTCTGCGTCAAGGAAGCTGTGCTTCCCTTTACGCGGTTCCCCGGATCAGATATCCTGCTTGGTCCGGAAATGCGCTCCACAGGAGAAGTGATGGGAATCGACAGAAATTTCGGCGCTGCTTTTATCAAGGCACAGTTCGGGGCTGGACAGTTCCTGCCTAAAAAAGGCACTGTTTTCATCAGTGTTAAGAACCAGGATAAAAGACATGTGGTTTTTATTGCGAAAAAGCTCAAAGAGATGGGATTTCATATCATCGCCACGTCAGGCACAGCCCAGGTTCTTCGCAGTAGCGGCATGGACGTCCAGAAAGTCTGCAAGCTCAAAGAAGGAAGGCCGCATGTTCTTGATTACATCAAGAACCATGACATTCATTTGATCATCAATACTCCCCAGGGCAAAGGCCCGAAAGAGGATGAAGAGCTGATCCGCTCGACAGCTGTCCTCAACAGCATTCCCTGCATCACAACGCTCAGCGGCGCCAGCGCGGCGGTCAACGGCATCGAGTATCTCAATACTCAGGAGCTGACAGTTATCAGCCTTCAGGATTATCATAAAGACAGGATAAAAGATATAAGTAAAAACTTAAAAATAGGCTCATGAATAAAAAAATAACATGCGGGACCAGAGCGATCATCGAGAACAGAAAGGTCGGGCAGGAGCATTTTATTCTCCGTTTCAGGTCAGCTTTTCATGAAAACGATACTGCGCCCGGCCAGTTTGTTTCTGTAAAAGTCGACAGTCCTTTAATGGTTTTAAGGCGTCCGCTGAGCGTTTTTGACATCGAAGGAAATGAATTGTCTCTTTTTTACAAGGTTGTCGGGAGTGGAACACAGGCTCTTTCTCAGAAAAAGCCTGGTGAGAAACTGGATGTTCTGGAGGTTCTTGGGAAAGGTTTTACGATTGACGTTCAGGGCAGGTCCGTTGCCCTTGTCGGCGGCGGAATGGGCGTTGCGCCTCTTTTTTATCTTGCAAAAGTCCTTAGAAAAAGAAAAAAAGACGTCCACGTTTATCTGGGAGCACAGACGGCTAAAGAGATCTTTTTCGAGGACGGTTTTCAAAAAATGGGCTGTCATGTGTGCGTAACAACAGATGACGGGAGCAGAAATATCTGTGGCACGGTTTGCTGCGGCCTTGAGCCGGACTGTGCTAAAAAAAGTTTTCAGATGATCTATGCCTGTGGCCCGCGGTCTATGCTGAAAGCTGTCTCCTTCATTGCAGAAAAGGCAGGGATTCCCTGCGAGGTATCTCTTGAAGAGGTCATGGGGTGCGGCTTTGGAGTGTGTTTGGGATGTGCCGTGAAGGTGAAGGATAAAGAAAACCCGTATAAAATGGTTTGCAAAGACGGGCCGGTTTTTCATGCGGAAGACATTGACTGGAAGTAGGCGAGAATATGCAAAAAATTCAAATATACTGGAAAAATATTTCTTTGCCTGAAAAGGTTTTTCACGCCGTGAAAGCATCATTTTTTTCGGCGCCTGCCCTGAACCACAAAGGGTTCAGGGTAAACTCCAATACAAGAATCTTTCCTGTCCTGAACCGAGCGTGCTATGGTTCGGGGCTCGGCGCCCGAACTTTGTTCGGGACCCTCAAAAAATACTATTTTCAGGCTAAACCTTCTCTAATGGCTACAGAAATATTTTTCCAGTATATTTGAAAGGTTTTATTGATTTTTTTTAATAATCACAGAGATAATAGAGAATGATGGATATTGACTTAACTTGTGATTTGAATGGATTAAAGTTAAAGAATCCTGTTTTTACGGCTTCTGGCACATACGGGGTGGGGGAGGAGTTTAAGGATTTTTATGATGTGAATTTGCTTGGAGGCATTGTCACCAAGACGGTGACCCTTGAAAAAAGAGAAGGGAATCTGCCTCCAAGGATATGTGAGACAAGGGGAGGGATTATCAACTCCATCGGTCTTCAGAATCCTGGCGTCGAAGCGTTCGTCAAAGAAAACAAGGAGTGGCTTGAAAGCCTGAAAACAGCTGTTATCGTGAGCGTATCAGGCCGGACGGTGGATGATTATGTCAGGGTGTGCGCACGGCTGAAGGAGCGACTTCGGTTTGGTGGGGTTGAGCTGAATGTGTCATGCCCCAATGAAAGGAAGGGGGGCGTTTCTTTCGGACAGGACCCGGACGCTGTGGAGGAAATCGTCGCAAGGGTCAAAAAAGAAACGCATCTCTTTGTCATTACCAAGCTTTCTCCCTGGACACACCTTGTCCGTGATGTCGCTTGTGCAGCTGAGGCGGCAGGATCAAACGCCCTTTCAGCCACGAACACGATACCGGCCATAGCCGTTGATCTAAAAACCAGGAAAAGCCGTATTGGGAACGTCACAGGAGGGCTGAGCGGGCCGGCGATAAAACCTGTTTCACAAAAGATTTTCTATGATATTATTAAAGCTGTAGAAATTCCTGTCATCGGAGTCGGCGGAATAGAGACTCCTGAGGATGCCTTGGAATACATTCTTCTCGGAGCGACGGCTGTTGAGGTAGGAAGCGCCAATATGTACAATCCGATGGCTGCAAGGGATATCCTTCAGGGCATCAGACGTTATTTATTGTCGAACAGCATGCAGGACCTTTCGTTGCTGAGAGGATGTTTGGATGAAAAACGAGATGGAAGCGAGTGAAAAAATAATCATTGCCCTCGATTTCCCGGAAGAAGAGCGGGCTTTGAACCTGGTCGATATTCTAGGGAGCTTCTGCAGGATCTATAAGGTGGGCAGCGAGCTTTTTGCGTCTGCAGGATCAAAAATCATTGAAAAGCTCCGCAGCAGGGGAAAAGACGTTTTTCTTGATCTGAAATTTCATGATATTCCCAATACAGTCGGCCGTGTTTCAAGGTTATCGACACAGCTGGGCGTCAGAATATTCAACGTGCATGCTTTTGGCGGAAGCCAGATGATGAAAGCAGCCAAAGAAGAGTCCCTTAAGGCGGCGGAAATGGCCGGTCAAGACTCTCCGCTTGTTTTGGCTGTAACCATTCTGACAAGCCTCACTTCAGACGTTCTCGTTGATGAGCTGAAAATCCTTTCCACGGTTGAGAACCAGACGATCCATTTTGCACGGCTTGCCCAGGACAGCGGTCTGGATGGTGTTGTGTGTTCGCCGTTCGAGATAGAGGGCGTGAGGGAAGCCTGTGGAGAAAAATTTGTAGTTCTCACGCCGGGCATCAGGCCAAAGTGGGCAGCGGCAAATGATCAGAAAAGATTTAAAACACCTGTTGAGGCAGTAAAAGAAGGCGCGGATTTTATTGTTGTCGGGCGTCCTGTCACACAGAGCGAAAATCCCAGAGAATCCATGGACAAGATTATTCGAGAGATATCCGGGGTTAAGTCATAACCTTGCCTTGAAGAAAATCCGATGCAGAGTGTTCTAAAAAAAAAATCCTTAGCTGTTATCAGCGCTTTACTTATTCTTTTTGTTTTCCTTGCTTATCTGGTCCATTCTTATTATTTCAGAGCCAGGCGATATGAGATCAGCGCCTTAAAGCTGGGAACGGTTGTCTCCATTATCATCTACGCCGAAGGGCCGATCGATCTATCGTCCGTAAAAACGCGCTGCATGGAAAAAATAGAAGAAAGCGAAAAGGTTTTCAGCGTTCACCGGGAAGACTCGGAGATCGCACGGATGAACGCGCTTGCTGCAAAGAGATCCTTTCCGGCATCAGAGATGATGCAGGAGGTCATCAGGAGGTCCAGGAAAATGCACCTGAGAACGGGCGGCGCTTTCGATCCAAGTGTTTTTTCACTCCTGAAGCTCTGGCATCTTTCTGATTTTGAAGAGGAAGACAAAAAAGGTTTTCCTCATGATAAAGAGATCAGCGCGCTCATGCCTCTTTTGGGAATGGATAAAGTTATCCTGGAAAAAGAAGGTTCTGTCCGCTTTGCGAATGAAAGCGTTTCTCTGGATTTCGGGGGCATTGCCAAAGGATTGATTATTGACGGCCTTACGGATATGCTTCAGAGAGAGCCTCATGTTTTTGCGGGGATTGTGAATATCGGGGGTGACCTGAAAACGTTTATTTTAAAAGAGGATTATCCTTCTTTTCAGATCGGTATACGCGATCCGGAAAAAAAGGAAGCGCTTTTGGGAGGCGTTGAAGTCAGAAACTCGTCGGTTATGACATCAGGCGGATACGAAAGGTTTCGCGAATATCATAAAAAAAAATATATCCATATTCTTGACCCAATGACCGGGCGGCCGGTAGAGAACGGTGTTCTGAGCGTTACGGTCATAGGAGGGAATGCGGCTGACTGTGATGCTTTAGCCACGGCTCTCATGGTCCTTGGTCCGGAAAAGGCAAAGAGTGCGATAAGAGATGAAAAAGTTTTTTTTGTTGTGAAAAGACATGAAAAAACTGATAAAATTTTTTTAAATGGGTTTGAGCTGAGAGACTAATTATGTTTTTAGAAGAGATAGTCGAGAAAAAAAGAGCGTATCTTGAAGAGAGAAAGAAGGTTCTTCCCCTTTCTTCGATCGAAACGGTCAGCACGGAATTTTCTGGCGATATTTTTTATCAGAACCTCAAGAAAAGCGGTATCAATATCATCGCTGAGATCAAGAAAGCCTCGCCATCAAAAGGGATCTTTTCAGAGGATTTTGATGCTCTTTCTTTGCTGCGCCAGTACGAAAAAGGCGGCGCCAGAGCCATAAGCATTCTCACGGAAAAAGATTTTTTTCTCGGCTCTCCCGAGGTTTTTTGCGAGCTGAGAGAAAAGACGACTCTCCCTCTTCTTAGAAAAGATTTTGTGATCGATGAATACCAGATCTATGAGTCGGCCTATCTCGGCGCCAACGCGATTCTCTTTATTGTCCGCATTCTGGAACCGGAGCAGCTCAGCGACTATATTTCGCTCGCGCGTGAGCTCGACATCGCTCCTCTCGTCGAGGTTCATGATGAAGAGGAGCTCGGAACAGCCCTAAGCTCAGGTACAGACATCATAGGAGTCAACAGCAGGGACCTGAAGACGTTTAAGGTCAACAGGGAAAAGATGGAGAAGCTTCTTTCTCTTATCCCAACAGGATTTCTGAAGATCGCAGAGAGCGGCATTCAGGACAAGGAAGATATGCTTGAACTCAGGAGAGCCGGAGCAGATGTCTTTCTTGTGGGAGAAACGCTTATCAAAAGCAAAAGTCCTGAAAGACTATTGAAAAGCTGGACGACATGACAGAAAAGAGAAAAAAGAGAATAGAAATTAGATACAAGATTCATGATGCAGGATAAAAAAGGGGATCAGATTATTAGGATATCAGGGATAAGGATACCAGGACATCGGAAATCAGAGAAAAGAGAAAAACTCGATGATTTATTTCGTCCTTCGTTTTTTTGCTTTAGCGGACTTAACGGTCTTAACGGACATAACCGACTCAACGGATAACATGAGCATTAAGGTCAAGATCTGTGGAATAACCAATATCAGTGATGCAGAGAGCATCCTGAAGTACAGACCGGATTTTTTTGGATTCATCATGTACCCCAAAAGCCCGAGGTACATTAAGCCGAACCGGGTGAGGGATATCGTGGAACATGTCCACCGGCAGGTGAGAGCTGTCGGCGTTTTTGTCAATGAGGCCCCTGAGAACGTTCTTCATTACGCAAGGCTCTGTCATTTTGACTTTGTCCAGCTTCATGGCGATGAGACACAGGAAGACATCAGCTTCCTCAAGGTCCAGGGTCTCCGGGTCATCAAGGCGTTTCGCCTGAAAGATGAGACGGTCATTGAAAGCGCCCGTGACTTTATGTGCCGGTTTCTTCTCTTTGACGCCTTTAGAAGAGACCAGTACGGCGGAACAGGAGAAACGATCAACCAGGATCTTCTGACCTTTCTTTCAAAAGATGACGTGCTGCAGAAAAGGCGGATTTTCCTTTCCGGCGGGCTTCATTCAGGAAATGTCCGTGAAGTCGTTTCGCATTTTTATCCGTATGCTGTTGATGCGTCAAGCCAGCTGGAGTCCGCTCCCGGCATCAAGGATATTGCCAAGGTAAAAGCGTTTATCGAGGAAGTCCGCTCGATCCCGGAAGAATAATAAGGTACGCTGGCGCGCAGATCATTTTAAATTTAGCCACGAAGAGCACGAAGGGACACGAAGTTATTCGCACTTCGTGCGAATTTTTGTCAGCCACATATCTGTTCTCATCCCATCTTTTTCTTTAAAACTTCTATGGACTGTTCACTGAGAAGGAAGCGTTTGATCTTTTCTTCAGGAGACTGTTCTTTGTGCGGTCTCAACTTAAGAGATGCTTTCAGGTCGCGGATGATGTCTTCTTTCTGAACTGAAAAATCGACGTCATCCATGCTTCTTATGCGGTCAAGAGTTCCATCTAATTTTTTCCTGTAACTCTCAAGTTCATCCTGGGACAAAAAGGGAAGCATCTTTTCAATTCTCAGCATAAAACGGTCAAGGATAAAGGGCTTTCTTTTTGCATAAACGCTCTCAGGAAGTGTGCGGACTTTATCCAGCAGATCAGCTATGGGCTTGCTGCTTCCAGCCTGGCCTACACGACCGTCCTGCAACTGGGGAATCAGACAGGGTGTAAATCCGTTAACAGCATAGATCTGATGTTCGCCAAGATAATTTTTTATATCAAGGGCAAGTATCATGAGCTTTTTTTCTAACCGGTACTTTATGTCATCTATTTTTTCCTTGGACCGGTGGAAATCCTTTGTTGTCCCTTTGGTTACGACGACACGGCCTTCTTCGACCTCTTCCTCCAGCATGCTGTAAGCTTCGAAAAAATCCTCATAGTACGCTTTTACTTCTTTTTCCGTAGACCTTCTTATATTCCTTGCTTCTTGCGCTTTTTCCAGGATAAACTCCAGCTGCTCCTGGCTCAGGCTGATGGCGTTGATAAAATTGGAAATCTGGATGCGCTCCACGATATTCTGAAGATCCTGGTAAGGACGCTCTTCTGAAAACGTTGTGCAGGGAAGGCTTAAAATGACAAGGCAGACAATAAGAAATACGTTTTTCATGGGAATCCCCTTTCTTTTTTAATGTCTGACTTTCTTATACGTTTAAGAAGAGAGGATATTTTAGAATTTTTAAAAAATTGCACGAAGTGCAATTAACTTCGTGTCCCTTTGTGTACATTTGGCTAATTATTTGATTATTGTGCGTAGCGCTCCTTATTTTTGATATTTGATTTTTTATTTTTAATTTTATTGAAACTTCTCCATCCAGTACTGGAACATCAGGACGGCCCACAGCTTTTTCCTGTGGTCGTCTTTGTTATCGAGATGTTCTTTCTTTATGGCTTCGACGTAATCCGGGTTAAGCAGTCCCTGGCGGGAAATGTCTGAGGAATTCAGATACTTTTCTATTTCCTCTTGAAAAGCACTTCTCAGCCAGCGTGAAAGGGGCATGGCAAACCCCTGCTTGGGCCTCCCAATGATCGGTTGCGGTATCACCTTTTTGAAAGTTTCTTTAAGGATGTATTTCACGCGGTAGCGCCGGAATTTTTCAAAGTGAGGTATCTGGCGGAATGCGTATTCCACAAGGTCGTGGTCCAGGAAAGGAGAGCGGACTTCCAGTGAGTTTGCCATGCTCGCGCGGTCCACTTTAACAAGGACTCCGTCGCGAAGGTAAAGCCTCGCCAGGTTGTACTGGAGAAGACTCACCTCATCCTCGTCTTTTCTAAGCATTATGTTTTTCTCGATATCCTCAAGAACGATATCCTGGATATTTTGAAGATGAAAGCCTGTCAGCCGGGAAAGTTCATCAAGTGAAAAAGAGCCGAAAAGAGACATTACCTGGGTCAATGGGTTTGGTAAGGAAAAGGAGTGCTGCAGTTTTTTCCCCATGTAGTTCCAAGAGGAGTAGGATTCGCTTGAATAAAGAAAAGGTAGGACTGCTTTCAGAAAAAAATTGAAAGACGGCCTGCCTTTCCGGAAAAAGGAAAGGATTTTCAGGAGATGAAAACCCTGGTAGCCGGCAAAGAGCTCATCGCCTCCGTCTCCCCCGAGGACGACTTTGACATGCTGCCTCGCTTTTTCCGAAAGAAAATAGGTTGGCACAAGCGAGGGGTCGGCAAAAGGCTCATCAAGATAATCCTTGATCTTTTGAAGCGTCTCTCTAGCAGCATGTTCGGTCAGGATAAAGTGATGATGCTTTGTTTTGACTTCATCGGACATGAGGCGGGAATAGAATGACTCATCATAGGAATTTTCTTTATAACCGATGCTGAAAGAGTGAAGATTTTTTTGGTGGCTGAGACGTTTCATGAGATAGGAGATAATGCTGGAGTCAATGCCTCCGCTTAAGAAAATACCGACTGGCACGTCGCTTCGAAGCCTTTTTTCAACAGCTTTTTCAAGGTGAAAGAAAAGACTTTTTTTCCTTTCTTCAAAAGAAAGGGCTGGTTTTTTTTCAAAGAGAGGAATATCCCAGTACATATTCTCCTTGTATGATCGGCGCTCGATGTCAACAACAAGCGAGCAGCCTGCGGAAAGCTTGAAAAGAGAAGAAAACATCGTCTCCTTGCCGGGAATATAATCATAGAAGAAATATTTCATCAGGGCCCTGGAGTTCATTGACCCTGCAGAAGCAGGATGCGATCTTACAGCTTTCGGTTCTGAGCCAAAAACAAAAACGTCCGGATTCACCAGGTAATAGAGCGGCTTTTGCCCCATCCGGTCCCGGCCAAGAAAAAGGATTTTTTTTCTTTTATCGTAAAGGGCAAAGGCAAACATTCCGTGGATGTGACGTATGGCGTCAAATCCTTTTTCTTCATAAAGATGCACCAGCACTTCTGCATCTGAGCGCGTCTTAAAGACGTGGCCCTTTGCCTGGAGCTCGTTCCGGCATTCAGTAAAGTTGTAAAACTCGCCGTTTTGAATAACGATGATCTCGTCGTCTTCGCTGGTGATGGGCTGATGCCCGGTTGAGATGTCGATGATGCTGAGCCGCGAATGGGCCAGCCCCACACGCTCGTCCGTGTAGATGCCCGTGTCATCAGGGCCCCTCTGGCGAAGAGATGAGATCATGGGTTGGAGAAATGAAGGATCAAGCGTATTTTTAAAGTCGATGTATCCGCAAATGCCGCACATGTCTTTTTCCGAGTGAACTATGAAAAATAACTTTTTTACATTGAGTATAAACTTTAATACAATCAATAAGAGAGTGCAAGAGCCTTTATTGATGAAACGTTCACAAAAGCATATGTCGTTGGCCTCTTCTGCATGGGAAAACCGGGCGGGTAAGTTTTTTCGGCTCTATAAAGAAATCTATGGGTAAATATTGACAAAAAGCGAGCAAAGAGGCACCCTTTCATATTAATTTCTCGACTAAAAGAAAA
>JAFGJP010000197.1 GCA_016929035.1 Candidatus Auribacterota bacterium
CGCCGGAAGGATATAATCGCGGGCAAACTCTTTTTCAACATCTTCTTCATACGCCTTGACGGCTCCTGATGACAGGGCTTTCTTCTTCAGATTTTTATTTTCCACTTCGCCCAGACGAGCTGAATAGGCGATGACATCAAGGTCCTTTTCTTCCTGAAGCCACTTAAGAATAACGCTGGTATCCAACCCGCCTGAATAGGCCAATACGACTTTTCCTCTCTTTTTCGCCATAAAACGCTCCTGAAAACTTTCTCTATCCTATTAATTTTTATCTTTAGAAATCTTTATTCCCGTATTGATCCGCTTTCATTTTATCCGCGTGAATCTGCTTTTGATCTGCAAAAATCTGCGTTCTCCCTCTCAGCGTGAATCTGCGTTTTCACCCCATCAAGAGATACATAATCGCTTTTTGAACATGCAGGCGGTTCTCCGCCTCATCCAGAACAACCGACTGCTTTCCATCCAGGACATCATCCGTCACTTCCTCGTTCCTGTGGGCCGGAAGACAGTGCATAAAGATCGCATCACTTTTTGCTTTGGACATCAGCTCGCTATTGACCTGATATTTCTGAAAAATCTTCTTTCTTTCTTCCTGTTCCTGTTCCTGGCCCATGCTCGTCCAGACATCCGTATAAATAACATCAGCCATGGCAACGGCGCGCGCAGCATTCTGATCGATCTCTATCGAACCTGCTCCCTGCTTCTCAACTATGGCTTTAGCTTGAGACATGAGCTTTTTATCCGGCCAGTAAGGAGACGGAGATGAAATGACAAGGTTCATCCCTGTCCGGGCGGCACCAAAAAGCCAGGAATGGGATAGGTTGTTCCCTCCGTCGCCGAGAAAAACAACTTTCAGTCCGCCGAGTTTTCCCTTTTTCTCCAGTATGGTATAAAGGTCAGAAAGCACCTGGCAGGGGTGAAGAAGATCAGTAAGCCCATTGATGACAGGAACCGTGGCCGCGCTTGCAAGACGCACAACCTCTTTGTGTTCATATGTCCGAAGAACAATACCATCAACATAGCGCGACAGAACCCTTGCTGTATCTTCAACTGTCTCTCCTCTTTTCAGCTGGATTTCTTTTGAGCTCAAGAAAATCGCGTTCCCGCCCAGCTGGGAGATCCCCGCTTCAAATGAGACCCTTGTTCGGGTAGAGAGCTTTTGAAATATCATGGCCAGTATTTTGCCAGGCAAAAGCTTCTGATTTTTGTCTTTTTTCAGATCTTTTGTGACCGTGAAAATAAGGTCGATCTCCTCTTTCTCAAGGTCAGCAATTGACAGCAAGTCCTTGTTTTTCAGTTTGTTATCCGATTTCATAAAAAATCTCTTCCATAATATCGAGTCCAGCCTTTAAGTCTTTTCTGCTGATATTGAGCGCCGGCAAAATACGCAAGACACATCCGGCCGTACAATTAACGATCAAGTGCTTATCAATCGCCTTTTTAAAAAATCGCAGTGCTTTATCCCCTTCCAGTTCTATACCCGCCATAAGGCCCATTCCGCGGACTTCTTTGATAAAAGGAAACTTCTTCTTGAACTGCTTTAGCCGCTTGAAAAGAAACCGGCTCTTTACCGGCATTTTTTCAAGAATTTTTTTTATCTCGATGACTTCCAGAACAGCCAGCGCTGCACGGCAGGCAAGGCTGTTTCCTCCAAATGTCGACGCATGCATTCCGGGCTTCAGGATATCTGCAAATTTTTCTCCAACTATGGTCGCACCGATAGGCACTCCGCCCCCAAGGGCTTTGGCCATCGTCACGATATCAGGCACTATGCCGTAATTTTCATAGGCAAAGAACGTTCCCGTCCGCCCTACCCCTGTCTGGACTTCATCAATAATCAGAAGGGCTTCCTTTTCCTGCGTCTTCTGCCGGATGTGCCGGATGAATTCCTGTGTTCCGACCTGAACGCCTCCCTCACCCTGGATGACCTCGATCATGACGGCACAGATAGAGTCATGAAAAACTTCATCAAAACTGCTGATGCTGTTGAAGTCAAAGTATTCGACGTTTGCGAGCAGAGGCCCAAATCCCTTTTGATATTTTTCCTGGCCTGTCAGCGTGATCGTGGCCATCGTGCGGCCGTGAAACGACTTGCGTGCCGTCACCACGCCCGGCTTTCCTTTCAAATTACCGTATGCCCGGGCGACTTTCAAAGCGCATTCATTGGCTTCAGCGCCGGAGTTGGAAAAAAACACCCTGCCGGGAAAGGCGCGTTCAACAATCTTCCCGGCAAGTTTCCCTTGATGCGAAGAATAAAAATTATTCGGCATATGAAGGATTTGGCCAGCCTGATCACACACGGCTTTTTTTACGCTCGGATGCACGTGCCCGATGTTCCCTATGCCCCACCCCGGGAAGAAATCAAGATATTTTTCTCCCTTGTCGCTCCAGAGATAGCTTCCCTTTGCCCGGACGAATGCAACATCTTCACGGCTATACGTTCCGAGCACATATTTGTCTGTCAGTTCTTTTTCGCTCATCTGATTCACTTTATGATTTCTGTTCCTATTCCCTTATCTGTAAAAATCTCAAGAAGCAGCGAATGAGAAATCCTGCCGTCGACAATATGAGCCTTTGTAGCTCCATTTTCAAGCGCTTTAATGCAGGAGTGCACCTTGGGAATCATTCCGTCTTTAATGATTCCCTTTTCGATGAATTTTTCAATATCGCTCTCTTTTAAAGTGGAAAAAAGTGATGCCTCCTCAGAAAGATCTCTCATGATTCCCAGCACATCTGAGAGAAGCACAAGCTTTTCCGCCCTCACGCTTGCGGCGACTTCGCCGGCCAGAATATCGGCGTTGATGTTGTACGGCTTGTCATCTTCTCCGTAACCGATCGGAGCGATAATCGGAATAATCCCTTCTGTGCATTTTTTAATAAGAATGTCGCTTCGGATATCTTCGACTTCACCGACATAGCCCAGATCGACTTCCTCTTCCATATAATGCGTCATTTTTTTTGCGCGGATAATTTTCTGCCGTGTCAGATGCTCAGCCTTTCCGCCAAAAGAACCAAGAATTTCGATGATTTTCTCCCCCACCGTCTCAACAAGAACCTCTTCGACAATGGCCATCGTCTTCTCATCCGTGATCCTCATGCCGTGATGAAACCTTGGCGTGATGCCATCTTTTTTCATCCGGTCACTGATCGACTTGCCTCCTCCGTGGATGAGAATCGGATGCATGCCGACTGTCCGCATGAACACAACGTCTTTGAGAACAGATTCGCAGTATTTCTCTTTGGCGATAACGCTTCCTCCATACTTGATGATTATCCGCTTTCCCTGAAAAGCCTGAATGTAAGGAAGTGCTTCAATAAGAACTGAAGCTTTGGTTATAATTTTGTCCATATTGACCATACGCTTATCCCTCATTTATACGGATATATTCCGGAGTCAGGTCAACTGTCGTTATCCGATAGCCGAACTTTCCCATTCCCAGGTCGACCTCGACAGGTATCCTTTTTTTCTTGAACTCTTTTTGAAGTGAGCGTTTGATGAAAACAGGCTCCCCTTTTTTCATAAAAGTAAGGCCGCACAGTTTAATCGACAAACGGCTTTCTGCGACTTTTATCTTCGAAGATCCCAGGGAAGCAAAAATTCTTCCCCAGTTGGGCGACCTGCCATAAACAGCCGTCTTAAAAAGATTCGAATTACCGACAGCCTCAGCGGCTTTCCTGGCGTCTGCGTGCGACTGAGCGCCTTTGACGCTTATCTCAATAACTTTTGTCATGCCCTCGCCATCCAGGATTATCATCTCCGCCAGCTCCCGGCATGCCTTTTTCAAGACATTCAGGAAAACCGTATAATCTCTGCCCTTGTCTTTTACATAATGATGCTTTGCCCTGCCGCTGGAAAGAAGAAAAACCGTATCATTTGTGCTCATGCATCCGTCAATCGTTATCCTGTTAAAAGAAGACTGAACAGCTTCTTTCAAAGCACTTTTCATCAGGGAGCGGGATATCGGCAGATCCGTTGTCACAAAAGCGAGCATTGTCGCCATATCAGGGCGAATCATGCCTGCTCCCTTTGCCGTTCCGGCTAAAGCGTATCCCCTGTTTTTTGTCCCTACCAAGTAAGCTGTCATTTTCACAAAAGTGTCTGTCGTAAGAATCGCTTTGCTGAAATCTTCTCCGCCGTCAGAGCTAAGCTGTCTGACTGCCTCAGGAATGCCCTTCCGTATCTTCTCCATGGGAAGATACTGTCCGATCCTGCCGGTGGAAAGGACTAAAACATCTTCTTTCCTGCAACCAAGAAGAGCTGAGACGCATTTTGTCTCTTCAATGCTGTCCTGAACGCCTCTTTTCCCTGTTGCGCAATTGGCATTTCCGGATGTCACAAGCACAGCCCGCTTCTTTATCGACTTCCCAAGATGCAGCTGGCTGACTTTCAGAGGAGCGGCCTTAAGGACGCTTGTCGTGAACATCCCGACAGCCTGGCATTCCTTTTCTGCAGCAAGAAGAGCCATATCTTTTTTTCCGCTCTTTTTTATACCGCAAGAGATTCCCGAAGCCCAAAATCCTGAAGGAAAAGTAACTGTTTTTTTGACTTTCCTGATTTTCACAACAGACCTGCCGTTTCTTCTATCCCCAACATGATGTTCATGTTCTGAACAGCCTGACCAGAGGCCCCCTTGACAAGATTATCGATCGCCGAAATAAGTATCACATATTCCTTTTCCTCATGGACAAAAACCCCGATATCACAGAAATTGGTATTTTTTACCCAGGCCAGCGAGGGGGCCTGTCCCGGTGAAAAAACGCGGACGAACTTCTCGGAAGCAAAGCGCTCTTGAAAAAGAAGAATGAGCTCTTCCTGATTGATGTCTTTCTTTAATTTCACATAAAGAACGGTGAGAATACCTCTCTCAACAGGTATAATTTGCGGTGTAAAAATAAGGTCAAGGGACGGCTCATAGTGAGAAATGAACTGCATCATCTCCGGAGCGTGCTGGTGACTGAATATTTTATAGGGCACCAGGTTCTCATTGCATTCGACAAAGTGTAGCATCTGGCTGAGCCCTTTGCCTGCTCCGCTGGCTCCTGACTTCGAATCAGCGATTATCGTACCCTGAACCAGGCCTTTTTCAAGAAGAGGAATAAGAGGAATCAGGATGCCTGTCGGATAGCATCCCGGATTCGCCACATACCGGCTTTTTTTTATATCTTTTCGAAAGGCTTCGCAAAGCCCGTACGTATACTTTCCAAGATAGAGAGAATCCTTGTGCTGTGTCCCGTAGGCTTTCTGGTAAACGCCTGACCGGCTCAAACGATAATCAGCACTCAGGTCGATGATTTTCTTTTGGGGATCTGCGGCCCGGAGCCCTGGAGTGATCTCCATGCTCACTTTATGGGGAAGGGCAATAAAGATCATGTCGCTGTCATCATTGATTTTTTCTGGTTCGATGTCTTTGACTTCTTTCTCAAAAAAACCTGTAAATTCCGGAAACTCCTCATGAAACAAAACCCGCCGGCGTCCGAAGAGATTGATCTCATCGACGTTTGGATGCTTAAGGAGAATCTTCACGAGCTCCCGCCCCGTATAACCTGTTGGCCCGATAATAGAAACTTTCATATTACTATCCTTAATTTGGGACGCTGATTTTCGCTGATTAACAGGACATATATGTTTTCAGAACAGGAGTTCTGAGAACATATTATCTGCGACAATCTGCGTTTATCTGCGTCCTCTTCCCTTTCACGCTTATCTGGAGCGGGTGAAGGGGATCGAACCCTCGACGTCCAGCTTGGGAAGCTGGCATTCTACCGCTGAATTACACCCGCTCTGGCGTAATCATGTCACAATAGCGATTATAGCGTGCCATTATATCTTCTTTATCCAGCTTCGTCAATGCGTTCAGACTAAAATCTTCAATCGCAAAGGACGCCATGACCGTTCCAAAAAGAACAGCCTCTTTCATTGTTGTAAAGTCATAAGCTCCGCTCTTATCTATCCAGCCTATCATCCCTCCGGCAAAACTGTCTCCTGCTCCTGTGGGATCAACAACAGTCTTCAGAGGATATGCCGGGTAAACGGCAAGTTCTGTCTGTGAAGCCAGAATAGTCCCGTGCTCTCCCTTTTTGACAACAAGGTATCTGGGCCCCATTTCCAGAAGCTTATGCATGGCCTCTATCGTTCCGTCACAAATCGTCAGCTGTTTGGCTTCCTGATCATTGACGATAAAAAGGTCAACCTTTTTTAAAAGCGATTTCAGCTCCTTGTTTTTTGTAGAAATCCACATGTTCATCGTATCACAGGCGACAAACTGGGGTTTTCCTATTTCATCGAGAACCATCATCTGAAGCTCCGGGTCTATATTCGCAAGAAAAAGCACAGAGCACTTCCTGTAAGAAACCGGAATGAACGGATCAAAATCCTCAAAAACGTTCAGGTGCGTTTCATGGGTAAGAGCTGTGTTCATATCTCCTTCATAAGAGCCAACCCATCGAAAAGTCTTTCCTTTAAGAAGAGAGAGTCCCTCCAGATCGACTTTTTTTGATTTGAGAAGGTCGTAATACTCTTTGGGAAAATCCTGTCCGACAACAGCAACAAGTTTAACATCCGTAAAAAAGGAGGCGCTGTAAGAAAAGTATGAAGCCGATCCTCCCAGAACGTTATCGACTGAGCGATCATGTGTCTTTATCGTATCCAGGGCTACACTTCCTACGACGACGGTTGACATGACAAGACTCCTTTAAAAAATAACAAATTTCAATAATCAAATCCCGGATCCATTGTCATTCCCGCCCCCGATCGGAGACGAGGATAAACTCCAGCGTGAATCCATGGAAACCAAAAATATTTTACACAGGCCGATCGCAATCGGCCCCTACATGCGTTTTTCTCTGTGCTCTCTGTGTGCTCTGTGGTTATCTTATAATAATCTGTGCGGAGCACACCTTGTTTTCAACTTTTAACTTTAAAGGACACCTCTAAACTTTAAACTTTCAACTTTCAACTTTTATTTTTTGACTTTTAACTTTTAACTTTTGACTTTCAACTTTTAATTTTTGACTTTTAACTTTTAACTTTTTTTATTCTCCATTTCATCAATCATTTTTATTGGGCAAAACTCGCTGCACATCGTGCAGACATCCTCTGTTTCGCTTATTCCATCCGCATGCATGGACCGGGCTTTTTCCGGATCGATCGCGCAGGCAATCTGGCTGTTCCAATCTCTTTTTCTCCGATAAAAAGACATCTCTCTATCTCTTTCAGAGGCAACATCTCCTCTTTTGACGATATCAGCCGCATGGGCAGCTATCTTCGACGCAATAACCCCGGTCCGAACATCTTCAACGTCAGGAAGCTTCAAATGCTCTGAAGGAGTCACATAGCAGAGAAAATCCGCGCCTGATGAGGCCGCAACCGCACCGCCGATGGCTGAAGTGATATGATCGTAACCCGGAGCAATATCCGTCACGACAGGCCCCAGAACATAAAAAGGCTTGTTTCTGCAGAGAACCTGCTGAATTTTCATGTTCAGCTCAATTTCATGAAGAGGGATGTGCCCGGGCCCTTCGATCATGACCTGAACGCCTCTTTGGTGAGCTCTTTCTGCAAGCTCTCCAAGGATGGCCAGCTCTCTTAACTGGACTTTATCCGTTGCATCGGCAATACACCCCGGCCTCATACCATCTCCCAGGCTTATACAGACATCGTGCTCCAGCAGGATATCCAGCAGCTTGTCATAATATTGAAAAAAGGGGTTTTCCGCTTTATTGCGGGCCATCCACTTTGCCGTCATAGCTCCCCCGCGGCTGACAATTCCCATCTTCCGGGGAAAAGCATGAAAAATACTCATGGTCTCCCGGCAGACTCCCGCATGAATCGTCATGAAATCAACACCTTCTCTCGCCTGCTTCTCCACGACATCAAAAAATTCCTGCCATGAAGCTTCTTCGATATTTTGTCCCCTTTTTATATTTTCATAAGCAATCTCATAAACAGGCACTGTCCCAAGAGGAATTTTCACTGCTTCCATTATTCGCCTGCGCAAAAGCGAAAGATCTCCCCATGTGCTGAGATCCATAACAGCATCGGCCCCGTACTTTTCAGACACCTTTGCCTTCTCTATCTCGCAATCGATATCGACCCTGTCTCTCGATGTCCCAACGTTCGCATTGACTTTTGTAAAAAGACCTTTTCCTATTGCGACAAACGCTGCACTGGTCCTCTTCAGGTTCCTCGGAACAACAATCGTTCCTTCGCGGATTCCCTGACAAAGAAAATCCAGCAAAACACGCTCTTTTTCAGCAATGTTTTTTAGATAGTCAGCAACTTTTCCATTTAAAATATCATTGATAAGACTCATGTTCATCCCTTGAAATAGATTGATGAATGACGCATCCCCGTCGGGGTACAGTTCGACAAAAGAGTATCTTATCAGATGTCAGGTGATTTTTAAATCGGATTTTCGGCTTTTTCCTGGTCTTTTCTCAGTTCTTCCAAGCCTCAGCTCAAGCTTTTTTTCAACATCATAGCTTCTAAAGCGCAAAGACTTAAAGGAAAGAGGCAGGTTTTCCCGGGGAAGGATCTTAAGAATCTCTTCGCAGACGCGAAGGCCTTCGCACGCTCTTCTGAGATTTTTGTGAAGAATGACAGGAAGACGGGATGTGTTTTTATTGATTGCATCATAATCATCCAGGCGCCCCCTGTCCCTGGATGAATCCCTGTAAAAAATCAGCTTCTCGCCTGTCTCTCTCTCCACATCTTCAAAAACCTTGAAGACATCGTGACGCAACTTTTTTACCTGAAGAGCAAAACGGGTGCTTTTTTCGGAAAACCTGAGAATATCTTCGACGACGCGAAGCGCTTCTGTGACGCGGTTGCGGTTCACATCAAGAATTCTTTTCTGTTCGCGGCTTAAGACTTTTTTACTCATACGGCAAGGAATGCTCTTCGTGCTTATTATGAAGATTTTTTTCGAGAAGACGCGCGATCCTGTCAACCAGAATCGTCGTCGAATAGCCTTTGAGATAGGGAAGGACAACAATCTTTCCTCCCCACTTTTTCACATCCTTAGAGCCCGCTATGGCTTCTTTTTTGTAATCTCCGCCTTTGACAAGAACATGCGGCTTAAGGATTCGAATGATTTTCACCGGCGTTTCTTCATCAAACAAGCACACATAATCAACGGATTTCAATCCTGCAAGAACGCCTGCTCTATCGCCCTCGCGATTGATTGGGCGTGCATGTCCTTTTATCTTTTTTACGGAAAGATCCGTATTGAGCCCGACGACAAGCCTGTCTCCAAGGTCTCTTGCTTTTTTGAGATAAAAGACATGGCCTTTGTGAAGAATATCAAAGCATCCGTTCGTAAAAACAATCCGGAGACCTCTCTTTTTTTCCTGAGAAAGAATCCGGGCGAGCTCGCTGGGGTCACGAAAAATATTGTTTCTTCTATTCATCACCAAATAACGTTGACTCAACAAGGAGGCAAAGAATGTGTCCGGCCAGGATGTGGCATTCCTGAACCCGGGCCGTATTTGGAGAAGGCACTTTAAAAACAGCGTCACACAGGTCCTCCAGGGGAGATTTTTTTTCGCCTATAAAAGCCAGGGTCTTCAGACCCATGGCCTTTGCCTTTTCCTGTGCGCGGATGACATTCTTTGATCCGCCGCTTGTCGAAATCCCAAGGCTGACATCGCCGGTTTTGGCCAAGGCCTCTATCTGCCTTTCAAAAATAATGTCAAAAGAATAATCGTTGGCGATCGCCGTCATATGAGACGTATTGACTGTCAGCGATATAGCGGGCAACGCTTTTCTCTCTTTTTGAAACCGTCCGACAAATTCTGCGGCCAGATGCTGGGAATCGGCTGCGCTGCCGCCGTTGCCGAAAAAAATAACCTTGTTCCCTTTTTGCAGAGCCTTGACAATGATATCGGCCATTCGAGAAAGGATCTTCGCCGATTCTCCCTCTAAAAGGCTTTGAACAAGATTGAGATGTTCCCTGAAGACGCTGTTAACAAGGTTCTTCATCTTTAAAACTCTTCGCTGGATTCCTTTTCCTGAGAAATAATCTTGGCAATATTGATTTCAACGCTTTCAATATTTTCCAGACCGAGAAGTTCGTTAAGCTGTCTGCGGATATTCTGCTGCAGCTTTTCGATGCTTTCAGGAATGTTCGTCCCTCCGAGAATATCCATGCTGATAGAAATGACCATGTCGCCTTTTTTTGATTTTGATGCATGAACTTTTGATTCGGCATGGGTAACTTCTTCATAGTTGCCGCAGATGCGATTCACGAAATCCGTGATCGCCGTATTGGAAATGGAGACTTTCCCTTCGGTGTTTTCAAAATAGATGCTTTGAGGCTTAGTTCCTATTGTCATAAGTTTTCCCAAAACGTAAATGACCGGCAGGATAATCAGAAGCACGGAAAGCGGGATAGCCAGCTTGTAATCATAAATAAACGTGTTGACGATCTGCCTGATCTTCTCTGGATAACCTTGGGAAGCCAGGTAAAGAAGCCCCAGACCCGCAAGAAAAACAAGTAACTGAATTATGAAATTGACAAAAGAAACGATTTTTTTCATGACCTTCCCTCCAGACGTTTATTTATAACCCATATTTTCAAGAATTCCATCAACAAAATGCGTCGAATACTCTCCCTGCCGGAAACGGGTATCGTCAATAATCATTTTAGCAAAAGGAACTGTCGTCGGGATACCCTCCAGCTTGAATTCCTCAAGTCCGCGAGAAGCGATGTTCAGAGCTTCTTTTCTGTCTCGGCCGACAAAAATAAGCTTGGCGATCATGGAATCATAGTAAGGAGGGATCCTGTATCCTCCGTAAATGTGAGTATCCACTCTCACTCCTTTCCCCCCGGGCAAATAAAAGCTCTCTATTATTCCGGGAGAAGGACGAAACCCTTTCTCCCAATCTTCGGCGTTTACGCGGATTTCGATAGCATGCTTTCTTACAACTATGTCTTTCTGATGAAATCTTATTTTTTGGCCGCCTGCGATAAGTATCTGCTGTTTGATAAGATCGATCCCTGTGACCTCCTCTGTTACAGGATGCTCGACCTGAATGCGCGTGTTCATTTCCATAAAATAAAAATTCTTATTTTTATCCATTAAAAATTCAATGGTCCCGGCATTCTCATAGCTGACTTTTTTGGCCAGCTTGACCGCGGCATCCCCCATGCGGGTACGAAGCTTTGCATCAATAAAAGGAGACGGGGATTCTTCTATCAGCTTTTGATGCTTCCGCTGAACAGTACAATCTCTTTCGCCAAGATGAATGACATTGCCATATCCATCTGCCAGTATCTGGAACTCAATGTGTCGGGGCTCCTCGATGACTTTTTCTATGTAAACACCCGGATTTTTAAAGGCAGCTTCAGCTTCAGCCTGCGCTGTGAGAAAGGCGTTGTTCAGGCTGAGTTCTGTATGCGCGATCCGCATCCCTTTTCCGCCACCTCCTGCTGTAGCTTTAATAAGCACCGGATAGCCGAGTTCCTTGGCTATATGAACAGCTTCTTCCCTGTCTTTTACGATCCCCTGGCTTCCGGGTATGGTCGGAACACCGGCTTCCATGGCAATAGTCTTGGCTTTAGACTTGTCTCCCATATCCATGATATTTTGCGGGCTGGGGCCGATGAACTTGATTTTGCAGGATTCACAAACTTCTGAAAAATGAGCGTTTTCAGCCAGGAATCCATAACCCGGATGGATGGCTTCAGCGTCAACGATCTCCGCAGCGCTGACAATGGCCGGTATGTTAAGATAACTTTCGAGAGCAGGCCCACGCCCGATACAGATCGCTTCATCGGCAAGCTGCACATGCATGGAGTTGGCATCTGCCTCAGAATAGACCACGATGCTGACGATGCCCAGTTCACGGCAGGCTCTGATGATCCTGACAGCTATTTCACCACGGTTGGCAATAAGGATTCTTTCAAACATACGCTGAAATCACTTCTTACGGATTTTGAACATTTTTTGTCCGAATTCAACAGGATCTCCGTTTTCCACGATAACCTCCTCAATGACGCCTGCGAAATCAGACTTGATCTCATTCATGACCTTCATCGCTTCGACAATGCAGACAACCTGCCCGACCTCGATATTCTGACCTGTTTTGACATACGGATCAGCATCAGGAGCTGGCGCTCTGTAAAATGTTCCGACGATAGGCGAGCAGATATAATCAACGCCTGTTTCCTCCACAGAAACTTGTGGAGAGCCGGGCTTCTGTTCCGCTTTTTCCTGGACCTGATGATAAGGCGGAATCTGCTGATGTATATAATCATGAATCGCCACAGGAACGCTGCCGGTCTTTTTCAAACAGATTTTCACTCCTTCTTTTTCCAGAGTAAACTCCATAATCCCGTTGGCGTTCATCAGCTCAATAATTTTTTCGATCTCTTTTATATTCATCCTCTTTCTACCCCCCATCAATTACAGCTGTATCCGTATATTTTAGGCTTTTGCTTTATCTTATTATCTGGTAAGTATTCTGTATCCTTTCCCCGTGACGACAACAACATCCTCTATTCGACATCCAAATTGATCCGGCATATAGATCCCCGGCTCAACGGTAAAAACCATGCCTTCCCTGAGGATCGCTCGGCTCCTTTTTGAGATCAGCGGGCCTTCATGCACTTCAAGCCCTATTCCATGTCCAAGCCCGTGTCCAAAGTATTCCCCGTAGCCGGCTTTTTCAATAAAATCTCTGGCTGCTCTGTCTACATCTTTTGCTGGAATACCTGGCCGTATTTTTGAAAGCGCTCTTTTTTGAGCTTCATGGACAACTTGTTGAATCTCTCTGAATTTCTTAGAAATTTTATGGTCTGACAAAGTCCTTGTCAAGTCGGAATTGTAGTCATCGACCACAGCTCCGGCATCAATGAGAAGAGGCCTGAAAAAAATCTTCTTTTTCGGAGATGAATGATAATGAGGCATGCTCGAATTCTTCCCTTCAGCGACAATCGTGGGAAAAGATGTTGAGATAGCCCCTTTCTTCCTTACGGCGCTTTCGATTTCATCAGCCAAAGCCTTTTCTGTATAGCCTCTGTATTTCTTTCTGTCTCTTCTGATGTTTTCTATGGAAGATACAATGATATGACAGGCCCTTTTTATCTTCTGGACTTCACCATGCGTTTTCACCATTCTCATTTTTTCCACAGTTTCCCTGGCCGGAACAAGTTTCCCAGGATTGACCAGGCGGACGACTTTGGAGTAAAAATGATAGCTTACGTTCCCGTATTCATAGGCCAATGTGCGGATCTTTATCTTGCTGAAAACATCCTTAAGGTCCCTTACGAGTCCATTCTTTAGAAGAACAACATGAACACCTGACATGATGCGACGAGCGTACTCGATATAACGGGAATCTGTAAATAGATAATGGCCCTTTTTTGTTAGGAGAAAGTATCCGAAGGTGCCCCGGAATCCGGTAAGATATCGAATATTGACAAGATGCGAAATCAAAAAGCCGTCTGACTTGACTGAATCCAGAATTGACAAGCAGGCATCTTTTTTGTTTTCCATAAAAATCTTTTTCTGTTATTAAAATTTTAGGAATTTATTATAGTTTTTTTCTATTAATAAATATAGAACTATTTTCCTCTTTTGAAATGTCGAGAAGCGAGCGAAAAACTCAAGAAAAACGAGTGATTAAGAAAATCTATGACAGGTTTTTCGAAAGATATTCCAGAGCGAGCAGATAAGAATGCGGCCCAAATCCTGAAATAACTCCTGTGCTGACAAGCGATACATAGGAATTTCGACGAAATTCTTCCCTTTGAAAAATATTAGATAAATGGACTTCAATAACAGGGATAGAAAGCGCTTTGAGCGCGTCCATGATGGCTATGCTTGTGTGGGTAAAAGCACCGGCGTTGATAACAAGGCCCTTGATTTCTGAATCTTTTTTAACAAAGTGAATTTTATCAATGATCTCGCTTTCAGAATTTGACTGGAAAAAATCCACTTTTATATCCCTGTTTTCTGCAAAGCGTTTGACATCTTTTTCGATGTCGCTGAGCGTCTTTTGCCCATAGATCTCTGTTTCCCTCTGTCCAAGAAGGTTAAGGTTGGGCCCATTAATGATACAGACTTTCATCATCTTCTCATCCGTCTCCGATCATCCCAGGCTGATGATATACCCTATGGCAAAAAATAGCATGCTTAAAACCAAAAGGACGAATCCAGCCATCTTTCTGTAGATAATCGCGCGCTCATCTGTAAAAAGTATACGGTTTCCGAGTTCATTTAATGATCTCAGCTGATGGGGAAAAAAGAAAAGAGCCATAGCAAACAGGAAAGAAACAATCCCGATAATCAATAGGACGGCCATGTATATACCCCCCAGATAATGTAACATCCAGCTATTCATTGGATGAAATTGTATAGAAATTTTCCTCTTTTTTAAAGCTTTTTGTCAAGGATTGATAAAATACCTTGGTGAAGCCGCGCCCAGACCGCCTCCGCATTCCACCGCACGACTGTCGTGTGTCCTCTGATATCTGCAACAGCAGGCAGCCGCTTTGAAAAAAACTCTGCGCAGACGGTCTGGAATGTCATAATTGTTTTGATTTAACCCTTTCTTTTTTCCATAATTGAGTCAGGTTGAAAACAGAAAAAATGACTGAAAAAATACAAAAAGCAGCTAAAGCATGTCTCTTTCTTTTTCTCATCACGCCCTTCGCGCTTTCTCTCTTTCTCCGCGTTGAATATTACGATTCTTTCGATTATCTTCGTAACGCTCTTGCTATGATCCAAAAAAACAGCTCCCCGGAAGGTTATGTGGCTTTCCGTCCTGCTCTCCTGCCTGTTCTTGAAATCCCCCTCCTTTTTCTATTCACGCCGCCTGAACAAACGAAAGCTCTTATGACATCGGTCCATCTGCTGGGAGCGTTTATTGCGTTACTGACATCTCTGTCGGTTTTTTTTATTTTTAAAAAACATGTCGGCCAGAAAAAGTCTTTCCTTATCATGCTCGTCTTTGTATCAAACGCTCTTTTTGTCCATTATGCGCCTTTCGGGATGGCTGATATTCTGGCGACATTATGTCTTTCCTGGGCAATTTTTTTTACTTGGAAAGCCGGAGAATCGTCCAATTTCTTTTACGTCCTGACGATCTTCTTTTTTTTCTTACTGGCATCAGCCTGCAAATTTTATCTGGCTTTTATCGGAATCCTTTATTCCTTTTTTCTCTGCTTCTATCTGAAAAAGATACCTTCATGGAAGATCATGATAAACAGTATCTTCCTTCTTATCTTCTTTTTTACTATTCACCTTTATCCCCTTTATCACATCGGCTCGGCCAATGCCTGCTCAGGATTTTTCCAGGCCCTTACGGGCCAGGTCGGCTACAGCGTCTCATCTTTGAAAGAAGCGCCGACAGAATATTTTTATGCCGCGCTTTTCTCTATGAAATTGCCTGCCTCTCTTTTTGTCCTTGCCGGTCTCCTGTGCCGTATCGTCAGAAGGAGAAAAAAAGACTACCCCTTATTCTTTCTGCTTATGCTTCTTCTTCTTTTTATTCTTTCCTATAAACACAAAGAATCACGATACCTCATGCCTCTTTTACCCCTGCTCTCGTACTTCTCTGTCAGAGGTCTTTATGGAATGATCTCTTTCTCCCGCCTTATGTTGAAGGAAAAAAACTCAGTCAGGTTCATCAAAGCGGCTCTTTTTCTCATGCTGACAATGTCTTGTCTTTATTCATGGTCATCTGAAAACATCAAGTTTTTCGACCCTGTCTTTTATTACCCTCTCCAGGAGAACCTCGCGCGCAAGGCCGCTTTTCGCAATCCGGAGCAGCAGAGGATGTTCTGGTTTAACTTTTTTTATACGATCTCCCCAAAAAACAGAAAAGATCTTCTTCTGCACTCCGGTGATGAGTTCATGTACCGCTTCCATACTTCGGCCAACGCCATGTATGTCCTCAGCGGGATTCCCTGCCGTTTTGTCAATGAAGAGCTTTTTCCAGGGACATTCCTTCCAAAGAATATCTCTCTTATTGTTCCTGATAAAACGCTCGCCTTCTTTTCTCCTTACGAGGACTACTACAAAGATGAAAAAACCCATGACATTTCTTTATTAAAGCCTGTTCTCGGCCAGTTTGAATATAAAATCTTTTCTTTTTCTATTCCGGAAAACCCGGATGATCTTCTTCAGGATAATGGGCACTTGTTTTTTCGATCTGCTGGCGGCGACTTAATGATTTCTCTTGGCAAACAGCATGAACAGGCAAGAGTGCTTTTAAAAAGCAAAGACAAGATATCCGTTCTCTTTCTTCATCGGAATAAGTGGAACGCCCTTCCCGGCTGGATAAAGGATGAGAGAAGAAACCTTTTCGCTGAGATCCTCTTCTTTAAAAATATCCCTTATGGCGATCAATAGGTCACTGTGAAATCCTGAAACTCGCCCTTGCGGACAGGTTCTTCTGTAACTTTGACATTTGTTACATGGGCCATAGGCGGCCCTTCTCTGAGCCAGTTCAGCATTTGTTGGGCCTGCGGTTCTTTACCCTCGACAAGAGCTTCGACTTCGCCTGACCAGAGGTTTCTGACCCATCCTCTTATATCAAGCTTTTTAGCAGCATCAACTGCGTAGTAGCGAAAGCATACGCCCTGTACGCGGCCGCGCACAACCACTCGATATCTTATTACTTTCTGCTCTTCAACCATGGCTGACTTGTATTTGTAAAAGATGCCGGCTCTTCAAGATTCAATCATAGGACATCCACAAAAAAAGTCAAGAGGGACGATGCACGATTCGTGGTTCCTGAATATCTATCTGTTCAAATAATAAGATGCTGTCATCCAAGTGAAAACCAGCGGCCTTGCCGCTAGGCAGGCAGGAATCATTATAAAAAAATTAATTGAAAATATTTGATTTACATTATTTTCATATCTACGTCTTTAGAGTTCCTCTTTCTTTTTTTTCTGATCTTCTGATACCCCAATATCCCTCCACCTGCTTGTCCTGAGCGAACGGAGTGAGTCGAAGGGATATCCTGATAACCTGATATCCACATCCTGATCCCCTCTTCTATCTTCTTTTTTGTCTTGAGTCTAGGGTCTGGAGTCTTGAGTCTGACTCACTTACTGAGGGCTTTGATCTTTTTGGTCAGCTTCGGCACCACATCAAAAAGGTCGCCGACAATGCCATAGTCTGCGATATCGAAGATGGGTGCATGCGGATCTTTGTTGACGGCAATAATAATATCAGAGGAGCGCATGCCCACCTGGTGCTGTATGGCGCCTGATATGCCACAGGCAATATAGACTTTGGGCTGAACGGTTTTTCCTGTCTGCCCCACCTGATGAGAATAAGGAATCCATCCGGCATCAACAGCAGCCCGGGACGCTCCCACAGCTCCGCCGATTTCAAGCGCCAGCTCCTCGAGAACACGGTAATTTTCCGGCCCGCGCATCCCACGCCCTCCAGAAACAATAATGTCAGCCTCTGTAATGTTGACGGTAGACTCCTCTTCCTCGACAAACTTTATAACCTTTGCACGGCTCACAAGCTCTTCCGCCAGAGCTTCTATTGCTTTTATCTCTCCTTTTCTGCCGTCCCTCTTTTCTGCTTCCTTCATCACTTTATGGCGAACAGTGGCCATCTGGGGTCTGTGATGAGGCGTGAGAATGGTGGCCATGATGTTTCCTCCAAAAGCCGGACGGGTCTGGAGAAGCTCCCGCGTCTCAGGATTGACATCAAGCGACGTGCAGTCTGCCGTAAGGCCAGTATATATTTCAACAGCTGTCCGGGGGATCAGAGACCGCCCGATAGCGGTCGCGCCGGCGAGAAATATCTCAGGCTTTTCCTCTGATATCACGCGAGCCAGTATCTTTGAATAACATTCATCGAGAAAAGATTCCAAATTATCGTTCTCGACAACAACAACCCTGTCAACTCCACGCGCTGTCAGCTCTTGAGCTGCCACCAAGACCCCCTTCCCGCCGATCAGGACAGCTGTCAGCTTTTCTCCAAGCTTGTCGGCCAGCTCACGTCCTTTTCCAGCAAGTTCATAAGAAACCGACTGGATCTCTCCGCGCTTCTGTTCTGCATAGATCATGACCCCTCTGTAATGGGTGATGTCTCTATCGATCGCCCTTTTCTTTTCCTGTATAACTATGGCTTTTGTCGGGCAGACCGGAACACACGCCCCGCAAAGCGTACACTTTTCAAGGTCGATAACGGCCTTTTTGTCTTTCATCTCAATAGCATCATAAGGGCACTTTTTCACACAGATCGTACACCCGATGCACTGATCCAGAATCACCTGTATCTTCTCTTTCATATGATGTTCTGTCCTCTCAGTGTCTTAATGATGACGTCAAGCCCTTGATCGATCTCATGCTCCTGGAAAACATGTCCCGGCTCTTTTTTGGGTGGAGAGAAAATCTTGTTCACGATCGTCGGAGACCCGTCAAGGCCGATGAACTTGTCGTTGAACGGCAGATCAGCTTTGACGACTTTTTTCACTTCAGCTTTTTTTGCTCTCATCTTCCCTTTCAGAGACGGCAGCCTTGGTTCGTTTATCTCTTTGACAACCGTGATGACCGCCGGAAGAGGAGAAGATATCACATCATAGCCGTATTCCATCAGCCTTTCTGCCACAATATTCTCCTTGCTGATCTGCTCTATTTTGCGAATAAAAGTAATCTGCGGGAGATCGAGATGCGCGGCGATTCCTGGCCCGACCTGAGCCGTGTCTCCGTCAGAAGCCTGCTTGCCGCAAAGAATGAGGAGATAATCTCCGAGAGACCTTATCGTCTCAGCCAGAGTATAGGACGTTGCCCATGTGTCAGATCCGGCAAACGCCCTGTCGGAAATGAGAACAGCTTCATCGATCCCCATGGAAAGAGCTTCTCTCAGAGATGATTCTGCCTGAGGAGGGCCCATGGTCAAACAGGCGGTTGTCGCTTCTACAGTGTCTTTGAGTCTTTCTTTCAGCCTGATAGCCTCTTCAATGGCATACATGTCAAACGGATTGATGATCGATTCTACCCCTTCCCGGATGAGCGTATTTGTCTTTGGATCGATCTTCACATCCGTGGTGTTCGGAACCTGCTTGATACAGACGATTATCTTCATGCGATTACCTCTAAAATCCCAAGAAAACCACGCAATTCATTACGCATAAATGTATGTTTACTGCAGACTCTTTGATAAGAGCCGGTGAACATCGTCTAGAATATTACTTTTTCTTTTCAGAAGCGATGTGCTTGATGAGGTTTGATGCGATAACACCTCTTTGAATCTGATTTGTGCCTTCGTAGATCTGCGTGATCTTGGCGTCACGCATCATCTTTTCCACGGGATATTCCTTCATATAGCCATAGCCTCCGAATACCTGAACCGCATCAACGGTAACCTTCATGGCCACATCAGACGCGTACAACTTACACATGGCTGACTCCATGGCAAAATCCTTAACGCCGGCATCAACATTTTTAGCCACCTGATAGACGAGCGCCCTTGCGGCTTCTACCTGCGTGGCCATATCAGCCAGCATAAACTGTATGCCTTGAAAAGAGCTGATGGGTTTACCGAACTGCTTTCTTTCATGCGCATAATGCACGGCGACATCCAGTGCACCCTGGGCGATACCCAGCGCTTGGGCGGCTACGCCGGGCCGGGAGTAATCAAATGTCTTCATGGCCACGATAAATCCAAATCCCTCTTTCTTCAGGATGTTTTCCTTGGGAACACGGCAATTCTCAAAAATCAGCTCACGTGTTGTCGATGCTCTAATACCCAGCTTGTTCTCTTTTTTGCCGAAGGAAAAGCCTGGCGTATCCTTTTCTACGATAAATGCCGTGGCTCCGCGGGCTCCTTTGGACCTGTCTGTCATAGCGATAACCGTATAAACCCCAGCCTCACCACCGTTGGTGATCCATTGCTTTGTCCCGTTCAGCACATAATCATCGCCGTCTTTTACAGCTGTTGTTTTTATTCCGCCGGCATCGCTTCCGGCATCAGGCTCTGTCAGGGCAAATGCAGCAAGCATCTTTCCGGCCGCAAGATCAGGAAGATATTTCTTTTTCTGTTCTTCATTTCCCATAATAAGAATGGGTATGGTGCCGAGAGCCGTGGCCGCAAGAGCCAGAGAGATACCTCCGCAGATCCGGCTGAGTTCCTCTACCGCAAGGCAGAGCTCAAAGACTCCTCCGCCCAAACCTCCATACTCTTCCGGTAAATAAACACCAAAGAGATCCGAATCAGCCATTATTTTTACCATGTCCCACGGAAATTCCTGAGATTCATCGTATTTTTCCACTACAGGCTTGATCTTCTCCCGCGCAATCTGTCTTGCAAGATCACGTATCATGATCTGTTCTTCGGTCAAAAAGTAATCCATTCTAACCTCCGATTTAAAAGTGCCTAAGGACTTAAAATGCTTAAAATTAAAAAACTTATGC
>JAFGJP010000198.1 GCA_016929035.1 Candidatus Auribacterota bacterium
GGGTATCCCATGAAAAGCGATATCCGTTTTTCCATGAGCGCAGAAGAGCGCGTCAAGCGCTTCAAGCGGTTTATCAAGAAAGCCCGGATCGATACAATACAGGTGCTTTTGCCTGTTCCTCTACCCGGAACAGAATTGAGGCAACGTCTTATGGACAAGGGGCGCGTTTACCCCTTGAAAGATATCGGGTGGGAATACTACGACGGGAATTTTCCTCTGATAGAGCCTGACCCTCCCCTGACAGCGGAGGAAATGCAGATCTCCATACGAAAGATCATGGGGCGGTTTTATCATATCCGGTATCTTTTCATGTTTATCATAAACATTTTTTATTTTCCGCATATTGTTTTTTACTTCCACAATATTCAATTCGGCTGGAAAAGGTGGTACCGCCGGTGGCGCAATTATATTTTCCGTATCTTGGGGTCAAAAATATTGAAGAACTGGACATACCACCTGCAAAGAGGCAGTTTTCCTGAAAAAGTCAAGTCGGCAAAAAAACATATGAGCCGTAAAGAAGAGTGACAGATTAAAAAAGTAATAATAGTTGTTGACATATATCCTCTACTCATATAAGCTCACTTTTGCCAGTAAGTAGAATTCTTAAGCCGTAAGGCAGGTTTTCAGCTTGCCTTGCGGCTTTTTTTATTTACTCGCTTCCGCCGTAAAGCGGAAGGGGCATTTCACCATAGCTTTAGCAATGGCTGACTTGCTTCAGCGAGGTTTTACTGAGATTTTTTAAGAAAGGAGGTATTAACTTATGGCAAAAGGAACAGTTAAATGGTTCAATGACAGTAAAGGTTATGGTTTCATTTCACTTGACACAGGCAGTGATGTTTTTGTGCATCACAGCGAGATCCAGGGCGGCGGATTCAGAAGTCTGAGCGAGGGTCAGCAGGTCGAGTTTGAAGTGCGGCAGGGTCCTAAAGGGGATCAGGCTGCTAACGTCGTAACTCTTTAACCATCACGATGTGGCCCGGCTTTCAGGCCGGGCCGCTTTCAAAGGAGAGCCACATGCACAAGGGACAAATAAAAAAGCTCGTACGCGACAGGGGATTTGGTTTCATCAAAGCCGTGGACGGAAGAGAATTATTTTTTCATCAGTCGACTCTGCTTCAAGCCTCTTTTGATGATCTTAAAGAAGGCCAGGAACTGGAATTTGATGTTGAAAAATCTCCAAAAGGCCCGCGCGCCATTAATGTCAGCGTTTTACCAGCATCCGCATAGCCTCCTTCTCCGCAATAGGTTACGGCTGCGGAAAGCTAAAAAGTTATGGATGCTTGGTCTGAGCCCTACCGGTTCGACTTTGTTTATCATGAGCATGGTCAAATGGCTCGACACGAAGAAGCTCAGGATAAATTCAGTCGAAGGGTAAGTCCGTTGTGTCTTCTGACAGATGTTTTTTATCTGTAGTAGCGGCGTCGGTATTTCTTTTCTCTTTTCCGGCCGAGAAGGAAAAGATAAAGCGCGATCACAAGGCCTGTACCAGTAAGGACGGGAATAGAAAAAAGGATCCTTAAGAGATATTCCCAGGAAAAGCAGGAAATAGCCGTATTTGCCGCTATCAGCGGCACCATTCCCAGTTCGTTATCACCGGCGTAAAAAATAACTTTTCCCAGGTCGTCTCCCTTGCGGACAGGAAGACGCAGAGATTTTAACTGGAAATCTTTTTCAATCTCCTTGAGCTGCCTGGGCAGGCTTTTTTCAAGCGCTTCTGCTGCCACGATGCTAAGCTCTTTATCCGCGTGTTTGAGCTTTTTCTTCAAAAGGACGTCATCTTTGTTTACAAGGATACGCTTTTCATACTGCCTTAAACCGTATTCCATCAGTTCAGCAAGATTCTTATACATGGTTTCCTTGTTAGGAGCTTTTAGCAATGCGACGATGACCGTGTGCCCGTTTTTTTCTGCTACAGCGACAAACGTGTGAAGAGATTTTCTGGTATACCCGGCCTTGATGCCGATGCAGGGTCCGTAATATTCATCGTTTCCCGGATGGAGCATCTTGTTTTTGTTGTACATGACGCCGCGTTCAATAGCCTTGTGCTTGTTGGTATCCGGAAAAGGATGTTTTCTTGCACGCACGATCTCGCGAAAAACAGGATTTTTCATGGCATGCATGGCGATGAAAGCCATGTCCCTCGCTGTTGAGACGTGCTTGTCATTGTGCAGGCCGTGCGGATTCACAAAATGGGAGTTATTCATGCCCCATCTTTTCACGGTTTCGTTCATGAGAGATGCAAAGGCTTCGTTTGAGCCGGAAACATGCTCGGCGATAACATTGCCGCATTCGTTGGCCGAGCGAAGCATCAGGCCGTAGAGCACATCTCTGTATGGAAATATTTCTTCAGGCTTGAGGGCAATGGTCGAAGAGCCGGGAGTGATGCTGTAGGCTGCTTTCCGGGATACCGTGATCTTTTGATCCAGATCGCCGCCTTTGACGATGCCCAGGTATCCGGTCAGTATTTTGGTGATGCTTGCCGGATAAAGCTTTTTGTCTGCGTTTCTTTCATAAAGGACAGCGCCGGTTTCCGCGTCGATGACAATAAACGATGTCGCGTGAACAGGAGGCGCTTTCTCTTCGCCGTATCCGTTAAAGCCAGGGAATGCCAGATAAAGCCATAAAAAAAACAGAAATTTTTTCATCCGAATAGTTTTCATAAA
>JAFGJP010000199.1 GCA_016929035.1 Candidatus Auribacterota bacterium
ACGAACCACGAGTCACTAGAATGTTACTCATTGCCAAAGACTGGACAGATTACGAGCTTATCGACGCAGGGGAAGGGGAAAGGCTTGAGAGGTGGGGAAAGTACATTTTTGTAAGGCCTGACCCGCAGGTCATCTGGCCGAGAGTAAAAAATTCAAAGCTCTGGGAAGCTCCTCATGCAAAATATTTTCGGAGTTCACGCGGAGGCGGCCGCTGGGAAAAATACAGGGATTTTCCAGAGCGCTGGCAGATATCATATAAGAATCTTTCTTTTACCATCAGGCCGACTGATTTCAAGCATATGGGGCTTTTTCCTGAGCAGGCGGTTAACTGGAGCTGGATCGAAAGATGTATTCAGACGTCTCCTGCTCCGCCTAAGATTCTCAACCTTTTTGCGTACACAGGAGGCGCGACAGCGGCCGCTGCTTCTGCCGGCGCCGAGATTTGTCATGTCGATTCAGCCAAAGGGATGGTGAGTTGGGCAAAAGACAATCTGCGGCTTTCGGGTCTCAGTGAAAGACCTGTCAGGTTCATCGTCGATGATGTTTTCAAATTTGTCAAAAGAGAAAACCGGAGAAAAAGAAAATATGACGCGATCATCATGGACCCTCCTTCTTACGGAAGGGGGAAAAGCGGAGAAACATGGAAGATCGAAAAATATCTTCTTGCCCTTATTGAGGAGTGCATGCATATTCTTTCAAAAAATCCTCTTTTTTTTCTCATCAACTCCTACACGGCAGGATACTCGCCTCTTGTTTTAAAAAATGTTTTGCTGTCGACGGTCGTGAGCGTTTATCAGGGACGCGTTTCGGAAGGAGAGATCGCTTTGCCTGTATCCGGAACATCGTATGTCCTTCCCTGCGGGGTTTTCGGGAGATGGGAGAGAGAAAAAGTTAAAAATCAAAAGTGAAAAATGAAAAATTAACGTGTGCTTCGCACGATACTATAAGTTAACCACAGAGAACAAAGAGGAAAAGAAGTTTAAAGTTAAAAGTGAAAAATCAAAAATGAAGGAGCGCTAAAGCGCAATGTTATAAATAAATCGGCAGCTGAAGTACGAAAGCGCAAAGAAAGAATATAAATATTGTTATATCTGTGAAAATAGAAATCTGCGTTTTTAAGCAATAAATTGTCTATTTAAATTTTTTAATGTCGCCGTAGGCTCCATAATTTTAAATTTGTCATTTTTAATTTTGAATTTATATTATGCGAATTATTTATGAAGATAATCATCTGCTCGTTGTTGAAAAACCGCCGGGTGTTCTTTCACAGAAGGATAAAACAGGTGATGAAGATATTTCATTTCTTTTAAAGAAGCATCTCAAGGAAAAATACAAAAAGCCGGGAAATGTCTATCTCGGCCACGTTCACCGGCTCGACAGGTCTGTCGGCGGGGTCATGGTCTTTGCGAAAACATCAAAGGCAGCCTCAAGACTCTCCGAACAAATGAGGGAAGGAAGATTTCAAAAAAAGTACATGGCTGTTTGTGCGAAACATTTCCATGAAAAACAAGGAACCCTTATTCATTATCTCAAAAAGGACAAAAAAACAAATACCGTTAAGGCAAGTCCTGTACCCGTGAATGGATTCAAAAAAGCTGTTCTTGATTATCGTGTTCTTAAAGAGAATAAAGATATAAGTCTTGTTGAAGTCAAACTTCATACAGGGCGTTCTCATCAGATACGCGTGCAGTTTAAGGAATCAGGTCATGCTGTCATAGGTGATGCAAAGTATGGCGATAAAAAATCTTCTCCTGGAATAGCCCTTTGGTCTTACAGTCTGCAATTCGATCATCCGACAAAAAGAACAAAAGAGTCTTTTATCTGCACTCCGCCGGCTGTTTTCCCCTGGAGCGAGTTTAAAAAAGTAGAAAGCAGCAAGTAGAAAGGAGAGAATTTTTAACATTTGTTTTTACCGAGGTTGCTTCGTCACCTGCGGTTCCTCGCAATGACGACTGTTGACGTTGTTTGAAGCGTTCCTTGACCCCTCGGCTCCTTCTCTTTATAATATGGGTGGCATAACAAAAGCGAGGTCAATCGTTATGGAAAGCCTGCATTTTAAAGAAATCAATGGACCTGTTCTTTTCGAACCAAAGGTTTTTCAGGATGAGCGGGGATATTTTTTTGAGTCTTTTACACAGAAAAAATTCGAAGAACTGACTGGATTGAAGCTTGACTTTGTTCAGGATAATCATGTTTTTTCAAAAAAAGGCGTGCTCCGCGGCATGCACTGGCAGACCAAGAATCCCATGGACAAGCTTGTGCGCTGCGTCCGGGGTGAAATATACGATGTTGCCGTTGATATTCGGAAAAGCTCGCCGACATATAAAAAGTTTATTGGAGTCGTTCTTTCTGAAGAGAACAGAAAGATGTTTCTTGTCCCCAAGGGCTTTGCGCACGGGTACCTGGCGCTGACAAAGGAAACAGTCGTCCTTTACAAGTGCTCAAATGTCTACTGCCCCGAAGGAGAAAGGGCTTTCCGCTACAGCGATCCGGACATAGCGATCGATTGGCCTGAGGTCGAAGTACCTGTTGTCCAGAATGCAAAGGATAAAGAAGCTCCTTTTTTCAGCGAGCTGAAGGAAAGCGATCTTTTTCCTTGACCTCGATTGCACGATTTCTTCCTAAGGAGTTAAAATGAAAGAGGCTCATTCAAAAAAAAGCCGGCTTTTTATCGTATCCAACAGGCTTCCTGTGAGCATCCAGAAGACAGCGGGTCGTTATCAGTTTGAGCGAAGCGTGGGGGGCCTGGCGACAGGGCTGACGAATCTTCTGAAAAAGATCAGGGGGTACTGGATCGGCTGGCCTGGAATTGTCGACGTTTCAACAAAACGAAGGAGTGAGATCACACAAAAGCTGAAAGGGCATTATAACTGCATTCCTGTTTTTCTCGACGCTGAAGAGATGGATAAATATTATAACGGTTTCAGCAACAGCACGATCTGGCCCCTTTTTCATTATCAGTCCATGTTTACAACATATAACGAGTTACACTGGAAGGCTTACAAGGACGTCAATAGAAAAATAGCCAGAAAGGTCCTTGAACATGCCGGCAAAGATGACATCATCTGGGTCCATGATTATCATCTGCTCCTCTTGCCGGGCATGCTGAGAAAGGCTCTGCCTGAAGCAAAAATCGGATTTTTCCTTCATATCCCTTTTCCTTCACAGGAGCTTTTCCGGCTTCTTCCATGGAGGCAGGAAATCCTTGAAGGCCTGCTGGGATCTGATCTTATCGGGTTTCATACTTACGATTATACCCGTCATTTCCTGAGCTGTTGCCTTAGGCTTGATGATCATGACAATGAGTTTGGAAGGCTCTGTATCGAGAACCGTTTTGTGTGGGTCGAGACCTTTCCCATGGGGATCGATGTCGACAAATTTTTTGACCTGAGGACCAGGAGTGTCAGGACACTTTCTTTTGCAAAAGATCTGCCCAATAAGAAGATCATTCTCTCGGTTGACAGGATGGACATCACCAAGGGCATACCTGAAAGGCTGAACGCCTTTGAAAGATTTCTGGAAAAATATCCCCAGTGGACCGGCAAAGTGATTTATGTTTTGATTTCTTCCCCGTCAAGAACACATATTCTCAATTATCAGAAGCTGAAGAAAAATGTGGATGAGCTTGTCGGAAGGATCAACGGAAGGTTTTCAACGCTTAACTGGACACCGGTGCAATATATTTATCAGTCTGTTTCCCAGGAAGACCTGACATATCTTTACCGCCGTTCTCATGTGGCCCTGATCACCCCTCTCAGGGACGGCATGAACCTTGTGGCCAAGGAATATATTGCCAGCCGCTCGGATTATAAAGGCGTTCTCATTCTCAGCGAAGGGGCCGGCGCCTGCAGCGAGCTGGTCGAAGCCATTGTCGTGAATCCTAATGATATTGAGAAAACGGCTGACGCTATCCATGAGGGGCTCACGCTGCCTGTTGACGAGCAGATGAAAAGAAACAGGAAGATGATCACGAGGCTACGCCGCTATGACATCTTCAGGTGGGGCGAGGATTTTGTTGAGACTCTTATAAAGAGAGCTCAGGAAAGACAGAATCTTTCAAACAGTCCCCTGACTCCTGAGATTGCAAAAGATATTGTCAGGCAGTATAAAAGAGCGAAGAGGCGGGTGATCTTTCTGGATTATGACGGCACCCTTGTGGCCCACTATAAGAAGCTTTCTCTGGCCC
>JAFGJP010000023.1 GCA_016929035.1 Candidatus Auribacterota bacterium
ACTTTTTTATCTTCACATGGTGAAAAATATGCAACTGGTTTCACGCAACAGAGCAAATGGTCATCCGGATCTTATGCAAGACTTGCTCTTTGGCCGCACTTTTTCTTTAACAGTGTCATTATAACGAAAAAGTCATAAAAGGATAAGGAATTTAGTTATTACCAATATGAGAGATAACCCTAACGCAGGGCCAGTTCGAAGACTTTCAGTAAAAGGGGCTGTTTGCGGCATGCCTTTGATAAAAATATTCGGATAAAAAATACTATGGAAAAGTCTCCCAAAGTCTCTGTCATCATACCGGTCTATAACGGGGAAAAAACGATCAAAGAATGCCTTGATTCTATTTTTTTATGTTCTTCAAAGGATTTTGAAGTGATCGTCATTGACGACGGTTCTCAGGACAAGACAGGCAAAATAGCAGAGAATTATCCCTGCAGGCTTATTCGGCTTGAGGAAAACCGTGGCCGAAGCTGCGCAAGGAACAAAGGAATAGAAGCGAGCAGGTCTCGCTATTTACTCTTTACCGATGCAGACTGCATAGTCGACAGAAACTGGCCGTCCGTCGCGTCGAAAGAATTCCAAAGACTTTTGAAAAAAGATCCTCAGATAGCGGCCATGGAAGGCCGTATCCTTCCCCTCAAAGGATTTATCAATAAATGCGACGCTTATGCAGGCTACGGATACAACCAGAATTTGCGTGAAGCCTATCATGAACACTTCTGCACGGCTAATCTCATAGCCGACCGCGAGAAAATCATGCAGGTCGGGGGCTTTGATGAAAAATTACAGACTCATGAAGACCAGGACCTCGGCTTCAGACTCATGGAAGCAGGCTTCAGGCTTTATTACATGCCGAACTTTTCTGTAGTCCATAACCACTCACGAATGACGCTCCGCGATTTTGTCCGCCATCACTACGACTGGGGCAAAACATTGGGAAATTATTTTGATATCCGCTACGAAAAATTCAGGAAAACACCTTTATCGTCCTTGATGAAAAAACGCTTTTTTTATCTTCTCCTCATGCCTGTCGTATCCTTTTTTATCACGCTGAAGATAACGATCCATAACTTCACATACGACCCGTCTGTTATAATTGTTTTCCCGTTTGTGTTCTTAAGCAAGATGGCCTACCGCCTGGGCGGGCTTCAATTCATAAAAAACAGACTTATTGACAACCTTTTGCCAGAACAAAAGGAGATGTAGCATGGAAAGAAAAGCAAAAGACCTCAGCATTATCATAATATCCACCAATGAAGGGCATTATCTTGACCGATGCCTGGAAAGCATCTTTTCTCACCCCCATGACATGAATTATGAATGCATCGTTATAGACAACGGCTCATCAGACAACACCTGGTCGCTGATCACGGAGAAATACAATCTGCCCCAGATCGTCCCTGTTAAAAACAAAACAAAGCTCGGCTTTATAGAAAACAACAACATGGGAATAAAAATAGCGCATGGCAACTATATCCTTCTTCTCAATCCCGATACGGTCATCAAACCCGATACCCTGGAAAAAATGATCACTTTCATGGACAGCACTCCGGACGCCGCTGTAGCGACCTGTAAAATCTTCTTCCCGACCGGTGAAATCCAGCATAATTTCAGAAGCTTCCCGACTCCGCTCACGTATATTATACGCATCCTTCATATTGACAAGATCTTTCCCAATCTCAAAACCGTCCGTAAATACCTGATGAAAGATTTTGACAGGGATAAGATCTCGCAGGTCGACTGGTTTATCACAGCCTTCTTTTTCATGAGGAAAAAGGCCATTGATTTTCTCGGCATACTTGACGAAAACCTTACACAGCCGTTTTACTGCGAAGACCTTGAATGGTGCTTCAGGGCTAAAATAGGCGGTTGGAAAGCCTATTACGTTCCGACGACCGACATTATCCACGACTATCAGCAGGACAGCCGCAAACGGATAAACAGGCTCACGTTTGTTCACCTGACCAATATTTTTAAATTTTTCAGAAGACACTGGAAATCATATCTCAAGGGAGATTACAAATCATGAAAATCGTCCTTATCAACGCTCCATGGATCAACAATAAGGTGGAGTACGGGATCAAATCAGGCGCCCGGTGGGCCATGGTCCGGAAAAAAGACAGAACAATGCCCTTTTACGCTTTCCCCTTTTACCTTTCCTACGCCGCGTCATATCTTCAAAGCCATGGCTTCAGCGCATATCTCCGCGATTCGATCGCCATAGAAGAAACAAAAGAAGAAGCCCTGCATTTTATCAAAGAATCTCAGGCAGACTTTGTCCTCATCGAAACATCGACTCCCTCCATTTTCCATGATTTCGACTTTTGTGATTCCATCAAGAACATGAACCCTGAGGTCAAGGTCGCCCTCTGCGGGCCACATGTCACGGCACTGCCAAAGGAAGCCCTGGAAAAAAGCCGGGCTGATTTCGTTCTGATCGGTGAATATGAAGCTTCTCTTCTCAATCTTACAGGTCACATCCGGGATAAAAAGGACCCGACAACCCTTAAGGGAATCGCCTGTCGCAAGGACGATGAAATCATCGTCAACGAAAGGATGGATCTTATTGAAAACCTCGACACCCTGCCTTTTCCCTTCAGGGATAAGTCCATTAT
>JAFGJP010000200.1 GCA_016929035.1 Candidatus Auribacterota bacterium
AAAAAATGAAAAGACAAACAAATATTATCTTTCTTCTTTTTATCGCATGCCTGGTGTCTTTTTTCCTGTCTTTGTATTTTGGGAGCATTTCTTTTTCTCCCCGGAAGATCCTTTCTTTGCTTTTTTTCAAGGACAAGGACGTCATCCCTGCGGAGGTGTTCTGGAAGATCCGGCTGCCGCGCGTTCTTCTGGGGCTTTTTATCGGAGGCGGACTGGCAGTTTGCGGAGCTGTTTTTCAGTCGCTTCTTCGCAATCCTCTGGCAGAGCCGTTTACTCTCGGTGTGTCAGGTGGAGGGGCTTTTGGCGTTTCTCTTGCCCTGCTGGCAGGGGCCGCAGCCTGGGGAATAACTGTTTTTTCGCTGTCAGGATGTCTCTTCAGCATCATCCTTGTCTATTCCATAGCGGCCAGGAAAGGGTTTTCTGGAAGCGCCCTGATACTGGGAGGGATCGTTCTCAACTTCCTTTTCTCATCTTTTGTGCTTCTTTTTATGGGCCTGGCAAGATCTGCTCAGATAAGAAGCGCTGTCATATGGCTCATGGGAGATGTTTCTTCTGCTCCTGTGTCCAGCCTTGGGGGCATAGCGTTGCTGATATCGGTCATTGTTTTTTTTCTTTTTCTTTTTTCAAGAGAGCTTGATCTTCTGGCGCTTGGATCAGAAAAAGCCCATTACCTTGGCCTTGATGCAGAAAAGTTCAAGAAGATGATTTTTCTTCTTGTATCTCTTGTTGTCGGAGCCTGCGTGTCGGTGTCAGGGATTGTAGGCTTTGTGGGCCTGATGATGCCTCATTTTGCAAGAAAGCTTGTCGGCCCGTCCCACAGGAAAGTCATTCCGGTTAGTTTTTTATCAGGAGCGTCGTTTTTCATGCTTTGCGATGCTTTTGCCAGGAACATCGTCAGGCCTGTCCAGATTCCAGTAGGTGTTATAACGGGCGCGCTTGGCGGCATTTTTTTTCTGGTACTTCTTATCCGGTCGGAAAAATGGGAGATGATGACATAATGAAAGCTGTTTTGACGGTAAAGCATCTCACGTGCGGGTACAGCAAAGAACCGATGATTAGAAGTATTTCTTTTTCCGTTGAAGAGGGAACAGTTGTCGGGGTTCTTGGTCCGAACGGGAGCGGAAAGACCACGCTTTTCAAAGCCATTGGAGGAACCCTTCCTTACCTTGAAGGCATTATTCGATATCAGGACAAAAACATGGCTGCCATTCCTGTCAAGGAACGGGCGAGGGAAATCGCTTTTATCCCTCAGTTTTTTTCTGTGCCGTTCAGCTACACGGTAGAAGAGATCGTCATCATGGGGCGCTACCCGCACAAAAAGCGATTTGAGCCCTTTTCAGAAAAGGATAGATCTGTCCTTGAAAAAGTGCTCAAGGAAACAGAGCTCCTGGAAAAAAGGTCTGTGAGCATCCACTCTCTTTCCGGAGGAGAGATTCAGCGTGCTCTTCTTGCGCAGGGGCTTTGCCAGGAGGCAAAGCTTCTCCTTCTTGATGAGCCTGTTTCGCACCTGGACATTGGGCATCAGATCCGGTTTCTTGATGTCATAGCGAGGATGAGCCGTAAAAAAGAGCTGAGCGTTTTGGTCACCCTGCATGATCTCAACCTGGCCGCGCTTTACTGCGACACGATTATTCTGCTTCAGGATGGGAAAATAGCGATGCAGGGGGAGGCGGAAAAGGTTTTGACGTATGAGAATATCGAAGCTGTTTACGGCACGACAGTGATCGTCAAAGAGAATCCTGTGACAAAAAAGCCGAATGTTTTTCTCATACCGGAAAAATATCGTTAGTTCTTTATCATTAGAACAGGCAGCAGAAAAAGGGAATCTCGTTGAAATCGAGAGCGGGTTCGCCGCTGTAACCCTGTTTTGTTTATCAAAAAACCCTTTTAGCCGAGTAGGCCACTGCCCGGCACCTTGCGTGGTGCAGGACGGGAAGGCTGCTAAAAGGGCGGGGAAGCCAGAAGACCGGCTGTTGCCTTTGACCTTTACGCTCTTCGGAGACAAGAGAGGAGGTTTTTATGGTGCCTGACAGTTAGCCCATAGGAAAGTGTTGTGTTTCTGAAAGGACAAACGAATATCGAAAAGAGGAAACTAATGAAAAAGAGGATTTTTATTTTTTTATTTATCTGTTTTTTATACGGTCAGTCATATGCTGAAAAATTCGATCTGGGTGAGATCGTTATCACTCCTACCAAGACACCTCATCTTTTGAAAGATGCGCCTGTTCCTGCTTCCATTGCTACAGAAGAGGATGTTGAAAGGATCAATGTCTTTGAAGTTTCAGATATTTTTGAGAATATACAGGGGCTCCATGTCGTGCGGTACGGGTCGACCGGATCTCAGTCGAGCGTTTATCTGCGCGGTCTTTATTCCACTCATACGCTTGTTTTGCAGGATGGCCGTCCTCTTAATCTGCCGGATGTCGGCAATCCCATACTGGAGACCATCAATCCTTTTAATGTGGAAAAAGTAGAGGTCATTAAAGGTCCTTTTTCAGCTCTGTACGGAGCCAATGCCGTAGCCGGAGTGATCAATATCATCAAGAAAGAACCTCCAAAGGATAAAAGCGAAGGATTACTGGATTTTTCTTACGGCTCTTATCAGACATGGAAAGTTCAAGGAAGCGCCGGCATTCCTGTCGGGGATTCCGGTAACACAGGGATACGTCTGGATGGTCATTATCTGAAATCTGACGGAGACAGGGATAACAGTGAAGCAGAAAAATACGCACTGGAAAGCAAGTTTCAAAGTGAATCAGTTGAAGGAAATACGTTTGATTTGAATCTGGGATACAACTTCAACGATGCAGGTAATCCGGGGTCACAGCCTTCTGCGGTTTCCGTAAACCGTACGCCGACACAGCTGACATATGGAAATAATGAAGCATCAAGTCTGAAAGACTCGTCCGAAGAAAAACTCTGGTTTATCGATGGAGAGTGGGAAAGCGAGCCGTATAAAGTCAAGGGATACATCAACAACAGAGAGAATGATTTTTACCAGTGGTATGCCAATTTTATCGGCGACGGGAACAGACGCCATACCAATAACCAGAGCAGGCGGCTCGGTGTTGACGGACAATTCGAAGTGATGCTTGCGGAAAGACATCTCCTCAGTGTCGGCCTTTCGTATATCTCAGATAAGTATGAGAACAGGGACAATGTCACATCATTGATTTTTGGGTCGACATCATCGACCAGCATTGATGAAAGCCGCGATACAGTAGGGATATTTATGCAGGATGAGATATCATTGGAAAGCATATTTTTGCAGTTAGGCATCCGCTATGACGAGCCATCGGATTTTGACGGGCAGCTCAGCCCCAAGGTTGCCGCCCTTTTTGATGTTTCGGAACAAACGCGCATCAGAGCAAGCGCAGGTCAGGCATACCGCGCCCCTACGCTTTCAGAACTCAACTGGCCGGAGGATGCCTTTACAAAAGGCAACCCAATGCTTGAGGCGGAAACATCGACAGCCTTTGATCTGGGTATGGAAAATGAAATTTCTGAAAAATGTCTTATAAGGGTTAACGTCTTTTACCAGAAGATAAAAGACATGATTCAATGGGCGCCGACTGGCTCCATGACAGCCTGGGGAACGCCAAAGTGGCAGCCGGATAACCTGAATGAGATGAAAACGATCGGATTTGAGGCAGAGGGGCTCTTTGTTTTTAATGAGTATTTCAAAGCCGATGCAGGGTATACCTATACTGATGCGGAGCAGAAGAACAGCGAAATCGTGAATTCGTATGCATCTGCCATCGAAAGCGTAACGCGTGATGCGCGTTTCATTCCAAAGCATAAGGTGGACCTTCTGCTGACTTTTTCGAATATTGCGGCTTCCGGCGCGAATCTGCATCTTGACGTGCACTATGTT
>JAFGJP010000201.1 GCA_016929035.1 Candidatus Auribacterota bacterium
CAGCCTGGCGAACACACAGGCCTGGGGAACAGAAGAGGAAGAAAAATAAAAGAAGAATTAACCGCGAATGAACACAAATGAGCACGAAATTATTCGTATTGCATACGAATAGATCCTAACCTTTAATTGAAATAAAAAAAGTACAGCCCCCTGGAGGAGAACCCTGCTTCCGGTTCCTTGCAGAACAACGGTTTTTCACGTGTTGACACAATCGCGCATAGCGTTGATTGTGACAGACGTGACCGCGTTTTCCGCCTTGAGGCGGAATCACACGGCAAGACCCGGAACATGTCTATTTTCCGAAGATTAAGGTGTATGAGAGATATTTTAGAAGTCAGAAAAGTCCTTGGCGGAGGGAGAGGGATTCGAACCCCCGGTTCCTTGCGGAACAACGGTTTTCAAGACCGCCGCGATCAACCAGACTCTGCCATCCCTCCGCCAAGGACTTTTCTCAGCCATTTTCTTCCCCAGCCGGATTTCAGATATATTTCTCTCTATCGGGCTTTATTTTTGTTGTTGTATTCCTCTAGAAGTATTCTATCCCAAGGTCGATATCTTTTTGTCCATCCACCACGTCCGGCATTATGGGCTATTAATCTTTCATCAGGATTTGCACTGCTCCCGATATACATTTTATCGGATTTATAGCTTAAAAGAACATATACATAATGCATTTGATTATTCAAATTTTACTAACACGTTTCCGCGTAACGTATTACTTGATGTCATCCCTCCGCCAGAAGGTTCCTCTTCTTAAACTTTTTTATATTTTAAATTTTATTTATTCCGCGCGTTTTAATTATGAAAAAACTTCACTCATGAAATCTTTAAAATGTGCGATATAAAGAATACCAGCATATCATAGCAAAATATGTTTTTTTGGCAATACTTTTGTGCACTTATTCAGATTGTGATGATCTGTGTTTCGGCAGAGCCCGGGCAAAGCCTTTTGCGGTTTTCTGTCTAAAAAAAGCGGGTTTGTTTGCGCCATGGAAAATGAATTTTTTCCTTTGGAAATTGGCTGAAAGGTGATATAGTATCTGAAGAATCTGGGCCCAGGGCCGCAGGATTTACAGACAGAAGGCAGCCGGATTTTTCTCAACAAAAAATCTGATTAATACTTGACACTTTTATTTTTTGAACATTTTTATTTCAGAGGGGTTTTACAATTTTTGTGTTTTCTAAGAGTGCAAAAGTGTCATATGCAAAAAATTGCATAAAAATACTTTACTTTTTATATGAAATGTATTATATTTTTAATAGGGTAAAATTTAGCGGAACAGAAACCTAAAAATAACGAAAGGAGAAGGGAATCATGTTCTTACGTAAAAGTCGCGGTTTTACGATCATAGAACTTCTGGTCGTCATTTCCGTCATCCTCATCCTGGCAGCTATCCTCACACCGGCTGTCCATAAGGCCAAAGCCAAGGCAAAACGCGTGCAGTGTCTGGGCAATATTCGACAGATGGGTCAGGCGGCTCTTATGTATGCGCAGGACTGGGATGAAAAGCTGCCGCGTGCAGCAGCTAAGATTAATTGGTATCAATTGCCGGGCATTGCTGATGCCAGGTACTTAAGGCCTGAAGTCAAAAAGTGTGCCAATGAGCCGTGGAAAGTAAGCGAACCTGTTGTTGCTGGAGATATGCTTTATTGTTATTCGATCTATATGCCGGTTGGCGGTGATGTGCAATTACAGCTTATTCCTTCCAACGTCATTGACGCCTTAATTTGTGATAACACAAAAGGCTCAGCGGCTGCATCAGACAATTTCTGGGATACAGCCGGTCAGGTCGATTATCATGAAGGTGACGGCGGAAACGTTTTCTATGTATCAGGAACAGCTGATTTCAGAACAGTGCTAGACTCAACCGCTGGTAACGAAGGTCCCCCTCCCAACTATGCTGTTGGTGCTGTAACAATGACCCGCTTTGAATAAAAGCTGTTTTTTGCAAAACAAAAAACCCCTCTTTTTAGAGGGGTTTTTTTGTTTCTCTATCAATTTTGTGTTCTCTGCGGTCTCTAATGGTGGTTAATCAGCGATTCTTCTTTTAATCGTCTTTTGGGATTCCATGATCTTCATCATGCGCTCATAGAGGTCTTCAAAGTCATAGGGCTTCATAATGTAGTCATCTACGCCCACGCGGATGCCCTGGATGATATCGGTCGTTCGGGTCTTGGCGGTAAGAAAGATAATGGGGATGTCCTCTGTTTCAGGGTTTTCCTTGAGGTGCTTGCAGCACTCATAGCCGTCCATCTCCGGCATCATGACGTCGAGGATGATGATGTCCGGCTTGTTCTCAGCGACTTTTTCCAGAGCGATCTTGCCGTTTTCCGCTTCATCCACAATAAAGCTCTTTTTCATGGTGAGCTTGAGGTTAAGGATGTAGCGCGCATTTTCCTCGTCATCAACGACAAGCACCCGGGTGGCTTTTTTATTTTCCGATGTCACATGACCTCCTGAATTTCATAATTATTATGCCTTAAAACGATAAATTTCACAATATATATATTAATAGAATATAATACAAATATGGAAAAACTCCCTCTTTTTTTTAATCTTGGGGTCATCGTTTTTTTCGGAATCCTTGGTTTCTTTGAGGCCAAACGGCTTTTTAAAAAAAATGTGCGGCTGGAATCAAAGAGAAACTGGAAAAATTACTGGGGCGTGCTTCTTTCTGTCATCACTCTTGTCGTTTTTCTTTTGATTGCCTGGATCGCTTTTTCGAATCCTTCCTATGCCTGGAATCTTCCTCTCAGCTTCCAGTATTATTACACGCCCTTTACATGGGGGATAAGCCTTGCAGGCCTTGTCTTTGTCTTCACGTTAAATTCCGTGATAGCAGTTCTGGAAAACCACCTGAAAAGAAAAAGGGTCATCATGGCCAGCCTTTTTCTTCTTCTTGCTGTAGAGATCTTTTTCTATCAGAAATCTAAACCCATAGCCCATAAGCTTGAGCATGAAGTCATGGAAGGGATGATTGTTCAAACCAGCGGATTTAGCTGTGTTCCGGCCGTATGTGCTAACATATTGAAAATAAATGGGATAGAAAAAACAGAAAAAGAGATGGCCGTTTTAATGAGTACAACGGTCTCAGGCACAAACTATGTCAGGGCTATCTATGAAATGGAAAAGTTCGGATATGCTGTCAAAAAAGTGGAAATAGAAGATAAAGATTTTTATAAAATATCTCCTCCTGCTATG
>JAFGJP010000202.1 GCA_016929035.1 Candidatus Auribacterota bacterium
GATAATCAAGGAAAGCTCAAAGCCAGGATTTGGTAAAATCGAGATAGAATACTATTCTCACGAAGATCTTGACAGGATATTCAGCCATTTGGGGTAAGTGCTTAAAGAGCACTTAAGTTTCATCCGTTTTGTCCTTTACCCGTTAAGTCCGTTAAAAAATAAATACATGATACAATATTTAAAATCTTTAAAAAAGCTCAGGATCATAAATTATTTGTTACATTTCGAGTTTCTTTAATGTGAACCACATTCGTTCTCATGTCACGTGGCACACTTTCCAAGGCTTAAAAATAAGATCTTCGCACACCAGCGCTCATTGAACCATTGGCTATTGACGATAAACGATTGGCTTTTGTTTAAAATGTTGAGGTTTGACCAATAAATTTTTATCTTCCTGAATAACAAGATATTATGTGCTCATTTTTTCAATAATCTCTACAAGAGGAAGAAACATGGCTATAACGATAAAGCCGACACCAACGGCAAGAGTCACAATAATGACCGGTTCAACCATACCTGTAATTGTTGAAACAGCCGCATCGATTTCATCATCATACGCATCAGCCACTTTCATCAGCATATCACTGACTTTTCCTGTCTCCTCGCCAACACTTATCATGCTTAAAACAACCGGCGGGAAGATGCCCCCGTGCTTAAGAGGCGTTACCATCGACTCCCCCTCTTTAATATGCGTATTAACGAGTTGAATGGATTCCGACACAATCTTGTTGCCGACAGTCTTTGATGTGATATCAAGAGCCTCCAAAATAGGAACACCGCTGTTGATAAGCGTTCCCAGGGTTCTTGAAAATCTCGCAATAGCCACTTTTTTGACAAGAGAACCGGCAAGAGGTACTCTGAGAACGACTTTATCAAAAATATAGCTGCCTTTTTCTGTATTTAGAAAAATTTTCACGAGCACAAACAAAACGACAATCAAACCGAAGACGAGAAGAATGTGGTCTTTTAAAACAGTACTCACGTTTATCAGCCCTGTCGTTATTCCCGGCAGATCAACTTTCATGTCGTCAAACATGATCTTAAACTTTGGAACAACAAAAGTTAAAAGAAAGTAGACAATGCCCCCGGCTATGGCCACAACAAAAGCAGGGTAAGCCATTGAAGATTTGACTTTTCTCCGAAGCTTGGCCGCTTTTTCATAATACACTGCCATACGAAGGAGAACCTGGTCGAGAACGCCCCCGGCCTCCCCGGCTTTAACCATGTTTATGAAAAGTTCAGAAAAAGCGTTAGGAAATCTCCTTAAAGAATCTGAAAGACTGTTCCCGCTTTCAATCGACCCTCCCACATCATCAAGGACCTTTTTAAAGTAAAGATTTGTCTGCTGGTCCTCCAGAACTCTGACGCTTCTTAAAATAGGAAGACCGGCATCAACAAGGGTGGCAAACTGTCTCATAAAAGCGATATATTCTTTTTGTTTAATGCGATTGCCTAAAAAAGAAAACAACGGCTTTTTTGCCCGCACTGCGGTTGCCGCCTTCTTTTTCTTTTCCGTAACTGACGTCGGGTAAAGGCCCATCTCTCTTATTCTGTTGATCGCCTCGATCGTCGAGTCCGCTTCAATAACCCCCTGCGAGCTTTTTCCTTTGCTATCCATGGCTTTGTAATCATACAGAGACATTCTATTCCTCCATTGAGCAGCGGGCCACTTCCTCAACAGTCGTGATCCCTGCAAATACCTTATTTAAACCATCTTCCAAAAGTGTTGTCAAGCCTCTATTTTTTGCCGCATTTTTAATCATTTTTGCCGTGCTTTTTTCCATGATGAGTCTCCGGATCTCTTCGTCAACAACCAGAAGCTCATAGATTCCCGTACGCCCTCTGTAGCCGATGCCCCCGCATTTTTCACAGCCGGCGCCGGCAAAAAATTTTCTCTGTTTAATAATCTTTTTGTCAATCTTCATAAGGTCTATCATCTCGCTTGATGGCTCGACTTCCTGTTTGCAGTCAGCACAGATCTTCCTGACAAGCCTCTGGGCTAAAATCGCTTCGACTGTCGAACATATAAGAAAAGGCTCTACTCCCATATCAACCATTCGGGTGAGTGCACCGGAAGAATCGTTCGTGTGAAGCGTTGAAAGGACAAGGTGGCCGGTCAGTGAAGACTGGATAGCCATTCTGGCTGTTTCAACATCCCTTATTTCTCCGACCATGATGCGGTCCGGGTCCTGTCTGAGAATGGAACGAAGGCACCTCGCAAACGTGAGGCCTATCCTTTCATTTATGGGCACCTGAATGATTCCCTCAATATCATATTCAACAGGATCCTCGGTGGTGATGATCTTTGAATCGATTGTGTTTATCCACTTAAGGCACGAATAAAGGGTCGTTGTCTTTCCAGCACCTGTCGGCCCTGTCGAAATAAAGATACCGTTAGGTTTCACAATAATATCTTCAATAGCTTTTAAAATATCTTTGCTCATGCCAAGCTGATGCAGATCAAGACTGACTGTGGAGCGGTCAAGCACGCGAAGCACAACGCTTTCTCCAAATGCCGTTGGAAGAGTGGAAACACGGAGGTCCACGATCCGCCCCTCGACATTGATGGAAATCCGTCCATCCTGCGGGAGTCTTCGCTCGGCAATGTTCATGCGCGCCATGACTTTTATTCTGGAAATAATGGCCAAGCTTAAATGCTTGGGCGGCGGAACCATTTCATACAAAACACCGTCTACACGGTATCGGATCTTAAACTCCTTTTCAAACGGCTCAAAGTGGATATCGCTTGCCGTGTCCTTGATGGCCTGGATCAAAACAAGATTAAGCAATCTCACAACAGGAGCGTCGTTGACCATTTCCTCTATCTCGTGAATATCAACATCTTCCAGATCTTCTTTTGTGCTGAAGGTCTGAAGCTCTTTCATGAGAGTTTCAAGATCAGTCCCCTCTTTCCCGTAATACTTATCTATGGCTTCCTCAATATCTTTTTCTCTGGCAATGCAGATCTCGACTGGTGTTTCCAGAATAAATCTCAGGTCGTCGAGAAGGTTGCTGTCAAAAGGATCGGCTACGGCGATCTTCAGGGTATCATGCTCAAGATTCACGGGAAAAATATTGTACATCTTGACCATTGACCCGGATATCCTCTGAATTACATTTTCATCGATCTGCGTGTTTTTAAGATCAACGATATTGATTCCTAACAGCTTGCTTAAAAGAGAGATCAGCTGTTCTTCCGTGAGAAGCCCTCTCTGAAGGATGACATCCCGGAATCTTTTTCCCGAGCTTTCCGCTTCAGCGTAAGCATCCTCAATATCGATTTTTGAAAGGATATTGTTGTTGATCAGCATCTTTTTCAGAAAAATATCTTTGTTAACAGACATCTTTTTTACCTGTCAGTTTCTTTGATCTTGGAAATGATCTGATCCGGATCCTGCGCTTTTGTCACTGTGTCTGCATAGGAAATCAAACCTTTTGAATACAGTTCAAAGAGCCATGAGTCCAGGGTCTTCATTCCATACTTGGCCCCTGTCTGTATATCCGAGGTGATGCGGAATGTTTTATTCTCTCGAACCAGGTTCTGAATAGACGGCGTCGAGACCATGATCTCGAAAGCCGCTATGCGTCCCTTCTGATTGACTTTCGCCAGAAGAAGCTGAGAAATAACGGCAAGTATCGACGAAGCCAGCTGTGCCCTTATCTGCTCCTGCTGTGAAGGAGGAAAAGCATCTATAATTCTGTCCACCGTTCTGGCTGCGCCGGTTGTGTGAAGGGTGGCGAAAACCAGGTGCCCGGTCTCCGCGGCGGTAATCGCTGCTTCCATTGTCTCCAGATCTCTCATTTCTCCAACGAGCATAACGTCAGGATCCTGCCTGAGACCTCTTCGTAAAGCCTCTGTAAAGCTTGGAACATCGACTCCGAGTTCTCTCTGGGTCACCAACCCTTTTTTATGCTCATGGTAATATTCCACCGGGTCTTCAATCGTAATGATGTGAGAATCTCTTTCGCTATTGATCGTGTCGATCATGCTGGCAAGCGTTGTCGTCTTTCCGCTTCCTGTCGGCCCCGTTACAAGGACAAGCCCGCGCGGCCTGAACAGAAGGTCTTTGATCGATGCCGGAAGACCAATTTCTTCCATTGAAAGGATCTTGCTGGGAATAAGCCGAAGCGCCAGCGCATAAAATCCTTTTTGCTTGTAAACAGATACTCGAAACCTGGCCACGTTCCCAAAAGCAAAACCAAAATCTGTTCCACCCTGCTCCTGAATAGACTTGATATGCTCTTCAGATGTAATACTTTTGACATAGCTTTCCGTCATTTCAGGGGTAAGAACATCCACATCAAGACTCTCAAGCCTTCCATCCACGCGAAGGACAGGAGGTTTGCCGACTGTGAGATGAAGGTCTGAGGCGTTTTCGTCAACAACGATCTGGAGCAGTTCACTGATTTCCATTTCTGACTCCTTTGTAAAGATTTCTTTTATTCTTTTTTTTCACTATATTTACGCTTTGCCAATCAAATATCTGACTTGGTCACGCGCACGACCTCCTCTGCGGTCGTCTCTCCGCTGAGAACCTTTAAAACAGCATCCTTTTTAAGCACTCTCATACCCTTTTCAACAGCGGCTTTCTTTATATCCATGCTCGAAGCGTTCCTGAACACCAGTTCCTGTATTTCTTCGTCAACGACAATAAGTTCTGCAATGGCATGACGCCCTTTATATCCCGTGTTCTGGCACTTTGGACATCCTTTGCCTTTAAAAAATTTCTTGCCGGAAATATCCTCTTTTATATCAAGAACTTTTATCTCTTCTTTTGTCGGATCATAGGCTTCTTTGCAATTAGCACAGATCTTTCTGACAAGTCTCTGGGCAAGAACGGCCTTTACAGCTGAAGCGACAAGAAACGGCTTGATGCCCTGATCGATGAGACGAGTGAAGCCGCCCGGCGCATCGTTGGTATGGAGAGTAGAAAAAACAAGATGCCCTGTAAAGGCTGCATTCATACATATTCTGGCTGTATCCAGATCGCGGATTTCACCCACCATGATAATATTCGGCGCCTGTCTCAAACAGGTCCTCAAGACATTTGAAAAGCTGAGACCGATATCTTCCCTGACCTGGACCTGATTGATGCCCGTCAGCTGATATTCAATAGGATCTTCCACGGTGATGATTTTTGTCTCCGGCTTATTGAGAAAGTTAAGACACGCATAAAGCGTTGTCGTCTTTCCGCTTCCCGTCGGTCCTGTTATAAGCAAAACGCCGTTAGGAAGACTGATGAGCTCGCTCCACCTCTTTTCAATATCTCCAGCAAAGCCAAGCTGAGAAAGTCCTACAAGAAGATTCGACTTATCCAGTATCCTCATCACGACGCTCTCTCCATGCGTGCTGGGAAGGGAAGAAACGCGGATATCGATGTCTTTGTTCATTATCTTGATCTTGATCTTTCCGTCCTGGGGAAGGCGCTTTTCAGCAAGCGACATATTCGCCATCAGCTTGACTCTCTGGAGCACAGCCGACTGGAGATCTTTTGAAGGAGACTCCATCTCATGAAGAACGCCGTCTATACGGTATCTGACACGAAAACTGTTTTCAAGAGGCTCAAGATGGATATCGCTCGCTCTCATGCGAAAGGCGTCGGAGATCATCAGGCTGACAAGCTTGATAACAGGAGCATCATCCGAAGTCATTCTTTCAGCCGATTCTTCTAAAAATTTGACTTCCCCTTCCTGTTCTTCGGACGAAAAAAAACGGTCTTCGTCCTGCTTAATCTCTTTTGTATGGTAGTAGGTCTTCATGGCCGTGTTGATGCTTTCTTCGTCAGTAACAACTCCTTCGATATCTCTTTTCAGAAGAAGACGAAGATTATCGATCAAATTAATATCCAAAGGGTTGGAAAAGGCTATCGTCAAATTTCCGTCTTCCATGCGAACAGGAACGATCTTAAACTTTCTTGCCGTTGTTTCATCGATCTGTGAAATAACTGTGGGGGAGATCCTTATCTTGGAAATATCGATCGTCTTGTAGCCGAAATACTCAGCGACTTTTTCTGTTATTTCCTTTTCCGTTGTCATGTTCAGAACAATCAACGCTGAAATAACATCTGTATTATTGCGCCGTATATAATCCTCTGCTTCTGAGACATCATCCTGGGTGATGACCCCAGTCTCTAGAAGAATATTTTTAATGACTTCCTGATTTTCAACGTAATTCATGGTCTTATTTGTTTTTGTAAATATGATTAATAGAGAATTATATAACTCTATAGGAGATTACACAATACTTTTCAAGGGCGCATCGGACAGGAATAAGAACAAAAAAACGGCTACGGTCCACCTATGAGCTGATTGATTTTCGCCATAAGCTCATCGAACTTATAAGGCTTGACAATATAGTGGGCGATGCCTGACTTAATGGCATCAACGACATCATGTTTTGAAGAACGCGCGGTAAGCATAATCACAGGGATATCCTTTGTCTTTTCATCTTTTTTTAAAAGCTTTGTCGCCTGTATTCCGTCAATGCCCGGCATCATCATGTCCATGATGATCAAATCAGGGCTTTCGCTGCCAGCGAGCCTCAATCCCTCTTCGGCATTGGCTGCGTCAAAGGTCTCAAAACCGGCTCGTTTCAGATCATAGCTGAGAACATATCGAAGAGAACCAAGATCATCGACAATCAGGATCTTTTTCGCCATTCACATAACCCTCTTTTTTAATAATAATGAAAGATACACTGCTCCGCAAGATTATTTTGTCGCCATTTCTCTCCATAACCGACGAAATGTCTTAATGTTTGGATATAATTTCTCCAAAAAAAATGGAGCCCCACGGACTTACCCTTCGACTTCACTCAGGACAAGCGTCCGTGGTACCTTGAAACCTGCCTTCGCCCTTCGGGCTTCGGGCGAGGTCTGTCCAGCACAGAATCCCTATTTGCGACATCTCGC
>JAFGJP010000024.1 GCA_016929035.1 Candidatus Auribacterota bacterium
GAAAAGAACTATATAATTCTTATATAATATGGTAAATTGATTAGCTTAAAAATCTGAAATTCATAAGCCAGAGTGGCGGAATCGGCATACGCGAAGGTCTCAAAAACCTTTGCTCCTCGTGGGCGTGTGGGTTCGAGTCCCACCTCTGGCAAAAATATGTCAACAAAAATGAAAGAAACGGTTAAAGGAACAATCAAACATCTGACAAGAGGGCCTGTTTCCGTAATAAAAGGCCTGACTATACTGGATCTGCTCGGGATGTACAAGAGCCAAATGTCAGACAAACCTGTTGCGGCCATTTACAACAACCAGATCGTCGACCTTCAGATCCCCATCATGTCTGACTTTGAGATTGAATTTCTTCCAAAAAACACGCGGTGGGGGGCCAGCGTCTATAGAAGAAGCCTGACACATGTCCTGATTCAGGCTGTTTATGAGATATACCCGAAAGCCATCCTTCACATCGGCCAGTCTCTCGCCAACGGCTACTACTTTGATGTCATCTTTAAAAAAGGCAAGCTTACACAGGCGACCTGCAAAAAAATTGAATCAGCCATGCGGAAAATCATCAAAGAAAGGCGGCCTTTTGAAATAACTCTCTACGACATACAGGAACTTCACGAAATCTTTACAAAGCAGGGATTTCACGACAAGAGCTCTCTTCTGAGAGCGATAAACCAGAGGGAAATCCTTGCAGTCAAATGCGGGAATTTCATTGACATCTATCACGGCCCTTATGTTCCGGATACGGGCTATATCACGGAGTTTTCGCTTATTTACTACCCTCCTGGGCTTGTCGTCAGATATCCGAAAATAGGCGGCCCTTCCATCCCATCCAGGCAGCTGAAAGAGCCGAACCTCTTCAGCGCTTACAAGGAGGCGGCCCGGTGGAACAAAATCCTCGGCGTTGAAAACGTGGCTGACCTTAATGAAACCGTCCTCAAAGGCAAGATCGATGACATTATCATGATGGCCGAAGGGCTTCATGAAAACAAGATCGTCAAAGTTGCCGACGAGATATTATCAAAAAAAGGCCAGACAAGACTGATCCTCATAGCCGGGCCGTCGTCATCAGGCAAAACGACTTTTTCAAGAAGGCTGAGAGTCCAGCTTGAAGTCAGCGGGCTGAAGACAGCTGTTCTCAGCACAGACGATTATTTTGTTGACCGAAAAGACACTCCCCGAAACAAAAGAGGAGAATATGATTTCGAGTCGATAAAGGCGGTTGACATCCGGCTTCTTAATGAACACTTATCAGACATCCTGCGCGGAAAAACCATCAGGGTTCCCCGATTCAACTTTCATACAGGAAAGAGGCTGAAGAGCCGATTTTTACCTCTCCGGCTGGAGAAGGACCAGATACTTATTGTCGAAGGCATCCACAGCCTGAACCCTCAGCTTACGAAAAAAATACCGGAACGCTACAAGTACAAAATCTATGTCAGCGCTCTGAGCCAGCTCTGTATCGATTCCCATAACCGGATATTCACATCTGACACGCGGCTTTTAAGACGCATTGTGCGCGACAGGCTTTTCCGCGGATACAGCGCACTTGAAACCGTGAAGAGGTGGCCGGATGTCCGTGAAGGCGAAGAAATCAACATCTTCCCCTTCCAGGAAAACGCAGACACGATGTTTAACTCCGCTCTCGTCTATGAACATTCTGTCCTCAAAATGTATGCGGAGAGATTCCTCAAGGAAATATCGCCTCAAGACCACTACTACGTGGAAGCTGCAAGGCTTCTTGACTTCCTTGACCTTTTTGTGCCTGTAACCCCACACAACGTTCCGACGAATTCGATTTTAAGGGAGTTCATAGGGGGCAGCAGTTTTGTCTATTAAAAAAAATCATTCTCTTTTTTCGAAAATCATCTGGACGATCTATCTTCTTTTTCTCGTCTTTCTTCAGGCCACCGAAATAATTACCCAGCATTCTTTCCGCGATTACGTCGATCTTTTGATCTCTCTTCCGTCCATAGCAGGCCTATATGCTTACATCTATAGAAAAAAGCTTCTGGCTATCGAACTATGGAAAGCCTATTTTTTCGTATTTCTGACATGGAACCTTTACCGAAATATCGTAATGGAGTGGGTCAGCCAGGTCATCGAAATGCTGCTCGCGCCTTTCGGACTGGTCGATATTTTTATTTATGTTCTCCTTCTCTGTCCTCTTTACTATGCGCTTTACAAAATTGCCTTTTCATCAAAGAGCCCTCTTGTCAGTACATCGGATTAACAAGGAGCGCTTCGCGCGATGATTCAAAAATCAGCCACAAATGCACACAAATAAAAAAATGAGAAAAAAAAAGAAGAAAAAAAATGTTAGCAGGATACTCCTGAAAACCGCGTTTGCCTCGGGATTGATCCTGCTTTCTGTACTCCTTATTATGACTCTCTACTCTCTTTTTCTGGAGTACGGAATGAACCTGATGGAAGAATTCCGATTTATTCTTATCGGCATACTGATTTATTTCGCTTTGCACCTCTTTGTCAGGAGGAGGCCAGTCATCTATATCATCGGACATGAACTGACCCATATGATATTTGTATGGCTATTCCACGGATGGGCATGGAAACTGAAGATACGGAAAAACCAGGGGAGCATTACAGCCAGCAAGGATAACCTTTTTATTTCTCTTGCTCCGTATTTTTTCCCGCTTTTTACAATATTTTTACTGATAATCTATATATTTTCTATAACTTTTGTAAAAAACAATTTAACATTTTCTATTCTACAGACGATTATAGGAATAACGACAGGCTTTCATTTTTTGTTTACAGCTGAAATGATTCTGTCACAGCAGAATGATTTTAATTATCTGGGTCGCGCGCTATCCGTGGTCCTTATAATCAGCTTCAACATGCTGAACTGCATTATGCTTCTGCTGATCTTTTCAGGTCTGGTC
>JAFGJP010000203.1 GCA_016929035.1 Candidatus Auribacterota bacterium
CAAAAATATCCATATACAACAGGCCAGATCGAATTCGAATACAAAGACTCGGATTTTACTATGGACTTTCAGTTTGCAGGAAGCCAGTCGCGCTATCAGCCTCATCTGACCATTCCTATCCATAATGTCAAGGAAGCGCACCAGTTTATAAAACTTAAAATTTTTCCTATTTTCATTCGCGAATTCAGCAGTATAATACCTTATCTCAAATAAATAAAGGAGAGGTCTTATGAAAAAATCTTTTTTAGCTGCAGTCTTTTTTCTCTGTATCATGGTTATTTCTTTTTCTTCCTGCAAAACAGAACATAAGATTGCTGTAGAGACAAACGAGCCGATTAAAATCGAAGCGCGCATCGACATCTATCTGCATGCGACGTCTATCGAAGACATGGTTTCAGGGAAAGCCCCTATTCCTGAAGCTGAAACATCTCAAGATAAAAGAGGCAGTTCCCTCTATATGATCTGGAAGGACTTTTTCGGAGCAAAAGAAGCCTGGGCGCAGGATATCCCTTTTAAAAGTTATACAAAAGAGATTCAGGATGCTCTGGAAAGAAGAAAAAACCGCTATCAGGATATTCAGAACTTCATCAATCAGGGAAAAGCTGAGGAAGGCTCCAATGGATACCTGAAACCTGGAGAAAACTTAAGCAGTGATGAAAAAAAGATCATCAAAGACGAAAATGCAGACCGAAAATTTATTTATGAAGAGCTGGCCAAACAAAACAGCATGCCTCTTGAAAAGGTTGAGAAGGCGTTCGGGAAAGTGCACAGCAAAAAATCTTGATTATACATTAAGATCTCAATTTCTGTTTTAAAAAGGAAAAAACTTGTAATGGATACAGCTGTAAAAACAACTAAAGGAAAAACAAGTATAGAATTGTTATTAGGAGATATCAGTAACCAAGATACTGAGGCCATTGTCAATGCAGCTAATAGATCCTTGACTCCCGGGAGCGGTGTTTCCGGTGCCATACACAGCGTAGCAGGTCCTGAACTTTACGAAGCATGCCAAAAAGTTGCTCCCGTGGAAACAGGTAATGTCGTCATAACTCCGGGCTTTCATCTTCCGAATCCATACGTTTTTCATACCGTAGGTCCTTTTTATCAAGGAGGCGGACCAGCTGAATCAACATTGCTCGCTAGATGCTATGAAAACTGTCTCAAGCTTGCTGAAAAAAACAATATAAGGTCTATCGCCTTTCCGTCTATCAGCACAGGAATCTACGGATATCCCAAGAAAGATGCTGCTGAAATTGCTTTTTCTTCTATTAAAAAATTTGCTACAGGACGCTCAACTATAAGCGTAATACGTATTGTCGTATTCGATATGTCTTCCTTTGTCATTCATAAAAAAGCTTTTAAAAAAATATTTAACTTAAAATGAATCCTGTTGTTTTTTTTGATTCCATAACACTTCTTCCTCCCCTGGACCAGATCTATTCCCGCCTGGGTTACAGAAAAAACCTTACCCAGATGAACCCTTCCCAAAAAGAGGAAATCGAAGGACATATCAACAAAGCCCTGTCGCATATTCAACTGAAAGGAGCAGCGCTCAGGCTGGATATCGATAAAATATCACCTCCGAAAATCATCCTGAAAGGAGGATTTTCTTTTTCAAGTCGATACCTTTCTGATTCTCTAAAGAATTCAGTTGAGATTCTCCTCATGGCAGCTACTGCAGGAAAAAAAATCATCAAAGAAATCTCAAAAAAATCCGCAAGTGATCATTTGACTCTTGGTGTTATTTTCGACGCTGTGGCCAGCGAAATGACTGATGCTGCCCTTGGCTGGATCATGGACTATTTCAACCAGATGATCAAGCGGGAGAATAAACAGGTATCAAAAAAACGCTTTTCAGCAGGGTATGGTGACTTTGAGCTGGCTAATCAAAAAATGATATACGATCTTCTTGATCTAAAGACATTAGATGTAAAGTTAAATAAAAATTTTATTCTTATTCCTGAAAAATCCGTTACAGCTGTTGCCGGGATAATGAAACTAGACTCCTAGTGCGTTTTTGATCCTGTTTTTGTCAAAGCCGACAATGATCTCCCCTCCGATATCAAGCACAGGAACGCCCATCTGTCTGGATTTATTGACCATTTCCTGAGCTTTCTCATGATCAACGGCAACGTTGATGTCTTCAAAAGAAATGTTGTTGTCTTTTAAAAACTGCTTGGCCCTGATGCAGTAAGGACAAGTCGGCGTGCTGTAAACCATAACTGTCTTGCTCATACAAAAGCCTCCTATTTAAAAACAACAGATTTATTATTTCTTTATTCTTTAAATTTCATTTTTCTGCTTCTTGTCCCTTATCTTCATTCTTTGATCTTTCCTCCACACTTTCATGAACCACGGGGGGTTCATGATCGTAAACCCTACGTGGTTTACGACTGTCCTCTGCTTTTTATCTCCTACTACTCTCTTCTTGCTTCTTTATCTGTCTTCTGTTTTCTGATCTCTGTCTTCTGATTTTTCCGGCGGCTTTGCAGCAAGCATGACGCCCATCATTCCACCAAGAAAAGACGTTATCCAGGGATTATTTGTCAAAGGACACATGCCCGTTGTGCATTTAGCCAGCAATCCCACAGTCAGACCAATGGCTGAGCCGATAAAAAAACCCACAACATATCTCATGCATTTCTTCCTTGTGAAAAGATCCTGTCCAGAAAATCATTTATTTTTTCTTCGATCTCGTCTCTTACCTTTCTAAAGACATCCAATGATTTTCCGGACGGATCTTCAAGCCCCCAGTCTTCTTCATGCTTATGAG
>JAFGJP010000204.1 GCA_016929035.1 Candidatus Auribacterota bacterium
ATTGGGGTCTTGACGACGTTCGTGGTTGGGTATGTGATTGGAAGGAAGAAGGATCAGTAAAGGATATTTGAAGTTTTCTTCTTTGATCAAATATCCGGATTAAGTAAGCTGATGGGGATGTTTTTCTCGCTGAAAAGGTTTTTCACGCGTGAACTCGAAATTTTCTCGGCGGATGAGGTAACTCGGCTGCCCACGCCTCAAACAACCTCATCCGACCCTTCGTTTCACACAGGGCAACCTTAATAATTATAAGTTCAGGCTAAACCTTTTCTGATGCTTCGAAAAACATCCCCTTAAGCTTCAAAACTGTTAACTTCTTGAATAAAAGGAATCCTGCAGATACAATTTGAATTATGAAAATACTTATTACAGGAGCAACGGGCTTCATCGGAAGCCATCTGGCCGAGAGCCTGAAGAGAGACGGCCATGATGTCCGGTGTCTTCATCTCAAGGGAGACAATACAGGCTTCTTAAAGGAGCTTGGATGCGAGCTTGTCGAAGGGGACCTGAGGGACAGGAATTCTCTCGACAAAGCCGTGAGAGGCGCAGAGATCGTCTATCACCTGGCCGCTCTTTCCCGCTATGACGCGACTCTTGGCGATGAAGACTATTACTGCATGAATGTCGAGGCAACGCGGGTTCTCCTGCAGCTCGGCAGGACGCATGGCATCAGGACGTTTATCTATGTCAGCAGCATAGAGGGGCGGGGTATAAGCCAGGATGGCAAGCCTTTGACAGAAAATTCTCCTTCTCATCCCAGAAATATCTATGGCAAGACAAAGTTTCAGGGCGAAGAAGTCTGCCGGGGATTTTTTCGGAGGTATCACATGGATGTCCGCATCGCGATTCCTCCGACAACATACGGACCTAGAGAATATCTGATTCTTCAAAGGATTTTTCGTCCTGTCAGCCGTGGCTTTTTTATCCTCTTTGGGAAAGGGGAGGCGCTTATCGAATTCTGCTACATCAAGAACCAGATCGACGGGATCAAGCGCATCCTGGAAAAAGGCAGGGCCGGGGAGTCCTATATTATTTCAGATGAAAGGCCATACGCGTTCCGTGAAGTCATCGAAGAGATGGCAAGGCAGATGAATAAAAAAGTCTTTCTTCTCAAGATCCCTTACTGGGCCGCATGGACAGTAGCGGTTTTTTTTGAGCTGTCATCCAGGATTTTCAAGTTTTATCCGTTTTATGTCAAAGAGACGGGCCGCCCTCCTCTTTCCCGGCCAACGCTCCAGTGGGCCGTGAAAAGTGCTGTTTTCTGTGATATTGCCAAGGCAAAGAGAGAGCTTGGATACAAGCCGCCGTTTTCTCTTTCCCATGGGCTTTCTGAGACCATCCAGTGGTACAGAGAGAACGGACTGTTATAAAACGTATATTGCTCCCAAAACCCAAAAATATTTTGATTATTATATATTTGGATTTGTCTTTTGACTTTGCTCAGGATTTTGATGCTGAGCCTGTCGAACCATTTCGGATTTTCCGCTACAAGGGGGCTCGCCGTAGCCTGCAAGGGTGAACGGAGTCGGGTGAAGCTTTTTCGTGTTTGGCTATTTCGTATCCTGCATCCTGTATCGTGTGTCTTTTTAAGATACCATCTGTTTCAAAGGGATATTTTTTGCCGAATTTTTCACGATCTCTGAAAATCCTTCCAGCGTCTTTTTCAGCTCAAATGTTTTTTCGTCATTGAGAGAGTCGATGGATTTTTTCCCGGAGCACCGCAAGGCTTCCAGCACAGAAGATATCGTGATGGTATCCACGTCTTTGGCCGGCTGAAACCGGTCGGTCTTATTGCAGATCCGTGAAAGGATTCGGCATTCTGTGAGACGGAAAAGAATGTCTCTGACGATCCTTATGGGAATATTGAGATTATCGCAGAGCTCTTCAGCGGAAAGAGGTTCCAGCCCTTTGCAAAAGTTCTCTACGCAGGCAAGCACAATGCGAAGAGAAGCCAGTTCTCTTGTCCTGAGGCTGATCTCGTCAGGCCCCATTTCATATTCATATTGTTCATGATTTTGCAGGGAAAAAGAGATCTCTGCTCCAAAAAGAACGACAAGCCAGCTGAGCTGAAGCCATATAAGAAAAAGGGGAAGGGCAGCAAGACTTCCATAAATGGCATTGTAACTTGATACACCTGTCTGGAAATAAATATATGCTTTTTGAAATAACTGGAACACTGTTCCGGCAACAATACCGCCCATGAAAGCAGGCATGAATTTTACTCGTGTATTGGGTAGAAAGAAGTATATGAAAGTAAAAGACAGCCATAAGAGAATATATGGCGTGAATTTCAGAAGAAAGAACATCGGCGCGCTAATCCTTGAAAAAAATTCTATATTACTGGCGATATCTGTGAGTTTGGCTCTAATAAAGATGTTCATACCTAAGGCCAGAACAAGGAGGACAAAGCTGAAGACAACGATGGAAAGATAATCGGTGATCTTCCGTATCCATGTCCGGGAATTTTTAACGCCCCAGATTCCGTTAAAAGAGTTTTCGATATTCCCGAGGAGTTTGATAACCGCCCAGAAAAGAACGACTATGCCGATTCCGGCAATGAGCCCTCCTTTGATGTTTTCAAGAGCATTTTTTGAGAAAAAAACCAATTTTTCTGCCACCTCTGGCTGGGTGGTCCCGAGTTTTTCTGTTATTTGTGTTTCCAGAATTTTTTCAAAGCCAAAGCCTTTGGCAAGCCCGAAAAGGAAAGCGAGTACCGGTACAATGGAAAGAAGAGAAAAAAAGGTCAAAGCCGATGCGTGCAGCTGACATTTGTCATTTAAAAATCCTTTGATAGAAAGGACGATGACGCGAAGATGGAGGATGGCTATCGCTTTCAGACGGGGCAGTGTTTTTAATTTTAATTGCCAGATGTCGGTATGCAGAAAATTCCATAGTTTCTGGATCATGGTTCTTATCTCCGTTTTTTGGGACTATTGTAATATGAGGGTCATTTTAGAGAAAGGAAATTCTGAGGTCCGTTAAGTCCGTTTCAATTCGCAAGCTCATAGCTGATGAAAATGTCGTGCGAAGCACTCCTGAACTCAACACTCAAAATTTAACACTTAAAACTCTTTCATTCGTGTTTTTCTTGGCTGACAAGAATTCGCCGAAGGCGAACAACTGATTCCGCTTTTCTCTGCGTACTCTGTGTTCTGCTGTGGTAAAACTTATAATAATCGCGCGAAGCGCACCTTATTCTTTTATGGATTTTTGAACGTGTTAAGGGCGCGGCGGAAGAGGATCTCCCTTTTCTGCCTGGCCATTTTTTCCTGGATTATTTTTTCA
>JAFGJP010000002.1 GCA_016929035.1 Candidatus Auribacterota bacterium
ATACCACTCGTAGGGAAGAAAATTCAGCTTTGGCATACGCCCTGTAAGAAGCAGCTTCAGCCGTATCTGCCAGTATCCGAAATTCGGTATGCTGACAATAGCTTTCTTCCCGATGCGAAGAGCTTCGTTAAGGATCATCCGAGGCTTCCTGACCACCTGAAGAGTCTGTGCCAGGATAACGTAATCAAACGAGGAATCCGCATAATCAACAAGACCTTCGTCCAGGTCCCCTTGGAAAACAGAAATGCCTTTTGTTATGCAGGATATGATGTTTTCTTCCGAAATATCGACTCCGCGGGCAATGATCATTTTTTCGTCTTTCAGTTTCTTCAAAAGGCACCCGTCTCCGCAACCCAGATCAAGAACGCTGGCCCCTTCATGCACGAGGCCGGATATGATCTCCAGGTCAGTTCGTTTGAAGAAAATGGATCTGTGGAATTTCATTCCTTCTCACACTCCTCTTCAAGGTTCTGAAGAAAATGAGTGATCATAAGCGTTTGCTGCTTTTCTTCCAGCAAGAAGGCATCATGCCCGTAAGAGGATGACAGTTCGCAGTAGCTCACTTCCTTGTTGCAGGTTCGAAGCGCCCGCGCAATTTCCTTTGACTGGTAAGGAGGAAACAACCAGTCAGACGAAAAAGCAATGATCAGAAACTTGGCCTGAACGTTTTCGAATGTTTTTTCAAGAGCCCCTGTTTCCCGGCTGAGGTCGAAATAATCCATGGCCTTTGTTACATAAAGATAAGTATTGGCGTCAAAGCGCCTTGTGAAAGCTTCTCCCTGATAATGCAGATAACTTTCGACTTCGAATTCTGTTTCAAAATCATAACTGTAATCTTCCTTGTCTCTTAGCCTTCTTCCGAATTTCTCCATCATCGACTCATCGCTCAAGTATGTGATGTGCCCAAGCATCCGGGCTATGGCCAGTCCTGCATCAGGAGGCGTCCTGTCATAATAATCTCCTCCATTCCAGTTCGGATCGCTCATGATCGCTTTGCGACCAACCTCATTCAGGGCAATGCTGAGCGGAGAAAGAGTGGCCGTCGTCGCGATCGGGATAACACCCGCGACCCTGTCCGGATAATCCACTGCCCACTGCAGAACCTGCATGCCGCCCATGGAGCCGCCGCTAACAGCGAGGATCTTCTGAATACCCAAAAAATCGATCAGTTTTTTCTGCACTTTGACCATATCCCTGATGCTGACAACAGGAAAATTCATTCCGTAAGGCTTTTTTGTCTGAGGATCAAGAGAATTCGATCCGGTCGTTCCCTTGCATCCTCCCAGGATGTTTGAACAGACTATGCAGTATCTGTTTGTATCGAAGCATTTGTTTGGACCGATCATGTTATCCCACCAGCCGGGCTTTCGGTCATTGGGGGAGTGATAACCGGCCGCATGAGCATCTCCGGAAAGAGCGTGCACAATCAGGATGGCATTGGTTCTGTCAGCATTCAGCTCGCCATAAGTCTCATAAGCCACCTGAATATGCGGCAGGGTCTTTCCACAGTCGAAAGTGATGCTTTCCGGTTCAGGAATAACATAAGTCCTTGTCGCGACCTGGCCTACAGAATTTTTAAAATATTCATTTTTCATGCTGAAACTTTCTCTTTGTCTTTTTCTTGTAAATATCGATCACCTTTTGAAAGTCCATGTCTTCCAGCTTCTTCGAAACGTCCCTGTAGATATCGCTGAAAATCCCCTGAAAAACACAGTCATGGAAATAGCGGCACTTCTCGCTGTACCCGGGGTTCCAGGCACATTCAATGGGCGCATAGGGACCGCTTATGCTTTCCAACACTTCTTTCAGGCTAATGTCCTTAGGCTCCTTAACAAGCCGATATCCGCCGTTTGGTCCTTTTTTGCTGACAACAAAGCCTGATCTTTTCAGCTTAAGAAGCACCTGCTCCAAAAACTTTGCAGGTATATCCTGCCTTCTGGCAATATCAGAAATATGCATGTTCACGCCGTAATGAAGTGCCAGGTCAAAAATCGTCTTGAGCGCATAATCATCTTCATATGTGATTTTCATGATAAATAGTCTACTTTTATGGTAGATTATTTGTCAAGGGGAAAACCGTGGGAAGAAGGACGCGGGAAGTGTACGCAAAAATTCCAAATGACAAATTCTCCCGTGAAAATTAAAGATTTTCCGGGACTGAATACTCGGAATTTTTCAAATTCCAGAAGGCAAAATCCAAGCAGATCCGTACTCTACACAAGTTCAATGAACACGTTATGCGGGTAGCATGAGACAAAACCTTTCGGAAAGGTTTTGTCTCATTTTGGCTTTAATTTTGTATCTTGAATCGTGCATCTATTATCTGTTTCTTTACACAAACCTTCTCAGAAGAGCGATGACCTCTTTTTGTGAACGCGTAAAATACTTGGCACGGGAAGACTCTGCATGCCTGACCTTGATGGAGAGACATTTCTCCGGAAGGGAGGCGAACATTTCCTCATCTGTCCAGTCATCGCCGGCAGCCATGAGAAAGCCTGCGATTTTCTCTTTTTCAAGTATCCTCAGCGCCGCTTTTCCCTTGCTTATGGAATTGAGCTTGACTCCAATAAGCTTTTCGCCACGGATAACCTCAAGATGACTGCCTGCCACAATGCTTAAGAGATTGGTCATGAGCTCCTTTAAACGGATCTCCGCCTGAGCCGGATCACATTTTTTATAATCCCAGGAAAGAGAGTGAGGTTTTTCTTCGATAAAAGAGCCGGGAGTCCGGTCAACAAACGTCTCCAGGATCGGCCTTATATGTTTTTTCCACTCCATGCTGACGTTGCGGTCAAAAGGATACCATTTCCTGGCTTTATGATCGTAGATCCAAAGTCCGTGCTCTGC
>JAFGJP010000205.1 GCA_016929035.1 Candidatus Auribacterota bacterium
AATGACGCCTTTCCACGGATCGAAAAAACGGGGAATAAGGTTAACAAGCGTCGTCTTGCCGCAGCCAGACGGACCGACAATGGCTGTTATCTTGTTAATGCCGGCTTCAAAATCCACACCTTTTAAAACCGGCTCATCTGACGCGTAGCCAAAGCTGACGTTTTGAAACATAACGCTTTCCTGTATTCCGGGGAAAATTTTTGCTCCACCCGCATCAGAAGTGCCCTCCGGGGCTCCCAGAAGATCAAATATCCTCTGCAGGGCTGCCATGGCGTTTTGAAGAGCGAAGTTGATCTTCCCGATCGTTCTCAGGGGCTTGATCATGGCCGCCAGGCATATCAAATAGGCAATCAAAAAGCCCTGCGTTATCTCTCCGCTCATCACCTTGCGGGGAAAAATAATCAGGACAAACATCACGACAACGCCCCCGATAATCTCTGTGAGCGGATTATAAAGGGCTTCTTTCTTGATGACGTCGATGCGTATTTTCTTGTACTTGTCGAGCTGATTGTAAAACCTTTTCTGCTCATAGTCCTCCATGCAGAAGATTTTCACAATGCGTATGCCGGAAATGGTCTCGTTGATGACCGAGCTGATATCTGCTATTTTTTCCAGCGTTTTCCGGCTGAGCTTGCGGATCTTTCTTCCGATGGCCGCCACGGGAAAAACAAAAAGAGGGACAACGACGATCAGCATGAGGGAGAGCTTCCAGTCGAGAATAAACATCCAGGCCAGAAAAGGCACGGCCTGAAGGGTGTCCTTGATGTTCGTAACAAAACGGCCGGAAAAAACTTCATTGATGAGGTTCACGTCTGACGTAATGCGTGTCATCAGCTCGCCTATCCGGCTTCTTACAAAATAGTTCATCGGAAGCCTGTAATACTTGTTATAAAGGTTTGACCGGATATCGCGCGTGACCCTCTGTCCCATGATCTCCATGGTGACCTGAGAGAGATAAAGCGAAACGCCTTTCAAAACAAATATGACAAGGACCATTATCCCGATCCACATGAGAAGCTTCACTTTGTCGATCGAGTTGACATAGGCCAGAACATCCTCAAGCTGCCCGCGAAAAGGGATAAGAGACTGCATGGAGTCCGGAAGCTCCGTTTCCCTGCCGGCCAGGATACGGTCGACAAGAACAGGAACAGCTGAAATGGAAATCCCGTTAAGAACTGTATAGATAACCATAAAAACGCAGGAAATAATAAAATATCTCCTGTAAGGAGATGAAAGGCTGAGAAGCCTGAAAAAACGTTTCATGATCCTTCCACCGTTTTCTTTCTGTTTTTATTCAAAAATTCACTAACAGCCCCGGCAGCCTTTTTTGCAGCGCCTCCCTGTCCAAGCCTGGCCTTGATCTTTTGAAGCGCGCCGACAATATCCTCTCTCCAGCCCGGATCCTGAATGTACCGGACGACTTCCTGGAGGATCCTCCCGCCCGTGAGATCCTTTTGTACAAGCTCAGGGATCTTTTTTTCCCCGAGAACGACGTTCACCATGCCGATATAGGGTATTTTAACCAGCATTTTTGCAATTGCCCACGTTAAAAACGCAACGCGGTAGACGACGACCATGGGCTTTTCATAAAGGCAGGTCTGGAGCGTCGCTGTTCCGGAAGCCACGACGACAATATCGCTGGAAAAAAGAATATCTGAAACATTGCCCGGATAGACAATGATCTCACCTGCAGCATTTCTTTGCCTGACAAGTTCTTCAATTTTGTCTTTGAGGTCCTCTCTCGCCGCGGAAACAAGAAAACGCATTTTATACGGCCCCGTGGAATCCCTGTAAATATCATACGCGTCCAGCATGGACGGAAGGATTTTCTCCACTTCTTTCATCCGGCTGCCCGGAAGGAAACCAACCACAGAGACGTTTTCGGCAATAGAAAACTGCTTCCGCAGATCGTTCGGCCTGTACGCCGCCACCATATCCACCATGGGATGTCCGACAAAAACCGTATCCAGGCCGCAGGGCCTGTAGACGTTTTCTTCAAAATCGAAAAGAACAATCATCCTGTCAACAAGGCGGGCGATCTCTTTTATCCTTTTCTGTCCCCACGCCCAGACCTGGGGGCTGATGTAATAAATGATGCGCGTTCCCATGGGGCGTATCTTTTTCGCCAGCCTTAAGTTGAAGCCCGGATAATCGATCAGGACAACCGCGTCATAATTTCCCTTCCGGATGATGCCGACAATGTCGCTCATAAGCCGACGGAAGTCCGGATAATGCCTGAGGACCTCGACAAATCCGACAACAGCGAATTCTGTCATGTCATAAAGAATCCGGCCTCCCGCTTTTTTCATCCGCCTTCCGCCAACAGCATCGATCTGAAGGTCAGGAGAAACGGCGAGAAGATTCTCGATGAGCTCCGCTCCGCGGATATCCCCTGATTCCTCTCCGGCAAGAATAAAAATTTTTTTAGATTCCATTATATCCATTATTTTTAAGAAGAGGACGCTGATCAACCACGCAAGCATGTTTGATTCGCGGATAAACGCTTATTTTTTGGAACAAAGTTCCGAAAAATCCTGGGAATCTGCATTAACCCCGTTTAGAAAACTTTCTCTAACGGGGTTAATCTGCGTCCCATTCTTTTTTAATATCTACGATTGACTTATCTGTTTGACGATCTCGACAGCGACGCTGAGAGCGCGCTTGCCGTGCTCGGCAGAAACGACCGGATCGCGCGACAAAAGGCAGCTTTCACAAAAATCATCCAGCTCAAGCTTCAAAGGCTCTTCCTTCTGGATAGGGATCTTTCTCGGTACGATCTTTTTTCCCTGCATCTCGTATATCATGCCTTTGCGGTCCTTGTAATCAAGAGAAATATATGTCTTTTCCTGAAATATCCGTATCTTTCTCATTTCCTTCATGCTGATCCGGCTGACGCTGATATTGGCCACGCAGCCTCCTTCGAACTCCAGGCGGGCATTGGCAATGTCTTCGTTCTCTCCCAGCACCGGAACCCCGATAGCCTTAATATCTTTGATGGGATTATTTAAAATCGTAAGAATAATGTCAATATCGTGGATCATGAGATCAAGAACAACGCCGATATCCACGCTTCTCGCCTTAAAGGGAGCCAGCCGATGCACCTCGATAAAACGGGGGTCTTTGATGATGTCCTTGACAGCAAGAAGAACAGGATTGTATCTCTCGATGTGTCCGACCTGGAAAACAATGTTTTTGTTTTTTGACAGATCGACCAGGGAGACCGCTTCCTCTACTGTTCTTGTAATGGGCTTCTCGAGAAAAATATGCTTGCCGCGGCCAATAAAACAAGAAGCTACCTCGAAATGAAGGACAGTCGGCACCGCGATACTCACGCAATCGACATCTTCAGGAACATCGCGATAATTTTGGTAATAGTCACACCTGTATTTTTTTGCGATTTTCCGGCCCTGAGACTCGTCAACGTCGACAACACAACGAAGGCGGGCTTTTTCCAGCAGGTGAAAGATACGCGCATGATGCTGGCCAAGATGGCCCACACCGATAACAGCCACATCAAGCATCTTCTTCGCTGATCCCATAGACGTGCACCCCTGCCTCACGGGCTTTTTTTAAAAACTGGTCTTTGTCGAGAATAAGAGATCTCCCGGATTCAACAGCCAAAATCCTGGCCCGGCTCTCTTTCATCACATCAAGGGTCCTTGATCCTACGACAGGAAGGTCAAAGCGCATATCCTGCTTTTTTTTGCAGACCTTCACGATAACGGCTTCCGGACCGGCCAGCGAAGCGGCACGACGGATGGTGGCGTCTGTTCCCTCGATCGCTTCAACGGCGACAACGGCTTTGTCCTTTACCACGATTGTCTGTCCGATGTCAAGATCAGCTATTCCCCTGGCTATTTTTAATCCAAAGCGGATGTCGGCAAGATATTTCGCATCCGGCTTTTTTCCCGTCATCCATCCCTTTTCTGCAAGCTGGTCCTTCATGAAGACAGAAGAATCAATAAGCTCAATGCCATCCCTCGAAAGCTCGTCGGCAACAGTCGAAAAGATCGGCTCCGCTCCTTTCATCTTGATCCTGGCAAGCAGCTTGACCATGCGAAGATCAAGCTTAAGGCGCCCGAAAAGCCGCGTCGGCGTAACCTGTCCGGCCATAATGACCTGGGAGACATTGTTTTTCCTGAAAAAGGAGATGAGTTTCCCCAGTTGTCCAATCTCGATCCAGCAGACAACATCGCTGAAAGATTCTATTCCTTTTTCTGTCTCGCCGACAAGAGCGGCCGTGATAATCCTCTTGACTCCTGATCGCCTGGCACCTTTTGCAACAAGAATGGGGTAGTCGCCATTGCCGGCTATGATACCCAGATTATCCATCATTTGGAAATACCCCGAGTCGAATTCTCTATAAAGCTTACAAATGTCCTGATCTCGTCTGAATCAGACGGCAGCTCGGAGGAAATCTTTTCCAGGGCATGCTTTGTATTGAGTCCGCTGCGGAAAAAAATCTTATAGGCCTTTTTAATATTTTTTCTTGCCTGCTCAGAAAAACCATGCCGCTTGAGGCCGATGGCATTGATGCTGTGGATCTTCGTCGGATGCCCGTCAGCCATCATGAAAGGCGGAATGTCCTGAACGACTTTTGAACATCCCCCGATGATAGAGTAACTCCCGATGCGCGTAAACTGGTGGATGGCTGTCAGTCCTCCGATTATGGCGTAATCGCCTATGGACACATGGCCTGCCAGCGTGCTTCCGTTGGCCATGATGACATGATCTCCCACAACGCAGTTGTGCGCCACGTGGGAATAGGCCATCACCAGGCAGTTTGACCCGACGGTCGTCGATTCATCTTCTCCTGTCGCGCTGTTGATCGTGACGCTTTCGCGTATGGTCGTGTGAGGGCCGATCTTCACAAAAGTTCTTTCGCCTCTGTACTTCAGATCCTGGCAGGGTGCTCCTATGGAGGCGAACGGATAAAGAATACATCCCTTTTCAACCGTCGTGTGGCCGTCGATATAGACATTCGGCATGACCGTGACGTTATCAAGAAGGATCACATGGGGACCGATATGCGAGAAGCGCCCTATGGATACGTTTTTACCTATTTTGGCCGAGGGGTGAACAAAAGCAGGATCATCTATATTAACTGTCATGATTCCATTTCCTTCTCAAACATCTCAAGCCGATCAAAAATTAACCACAATAAAAGTCATTTCTGCCTCTGTCACGATCTGACCGTCAACAGTGGCCTTGGCCTTGATCTTCGCTGTGCGCGTTTTCACTTTGACGAATTCAACGTCGATGATGAGAGTGCTTCCAGGAAATACCGGCTTTCTGAAGCGCACTTTATCTATGGTCATGAAATACGGCATCTTGTTGCGGTTCTCTTCCATCCTCAAAACCAGAACCCCCGCAACCTGCGCCATAGCTTCGACAATCAAAACTCCCGGCATGACCGGATGTCCGGGAAAATGACCGTTGAAAAACTGCTCGTTGAACGTCACGTTTTTCATTCCGACTATTTTTGTTTTCCCGTCGATCTTAATAATCCGATCGACCAGAAGAAAGGGGTACCTGTGGGGAAGAATGGACATGATATCATTGATATCCAGCTCCATTTTTTCCTGAGCAACCTCGATCGTCTGCTTTGGCTTTTTCCCCGGGTTCTCTATGTCTCCGTTGATGGGAACAAGCCTTGATTTCAACTTTCTGGCAAACTTGACATTAAGAGGATGTCCTGATTTGGAAGCGATAAAATGCCCCCTGATGTATTTGCCTATCAGATAAAGATCCCCCATCAGATCCAATATCTTATGCCGCACAAACTCGTTGGGGTATCGAAGCTCTTCCTTGCTGAGGATAGCCTCATCGCCGATGACAACGGCATTGTCAAGACTGCCGCCCTTAATCAGCCCCTGGTCCATCAGCTCCTGGACATCCCTATAAAAACAAAATGTCCGGCATTTGCATATTTCTTTTTCAAAATTATTTTTATGGATATCCATGCTGATGTACTGCGTATTGACCAGCGGATGGTCATAAGAGATCGTGTAAGAGACTTTGAATCCGTCGTAGGGGAAAATAGCCACATAGGCATCGTCTATTGACTCAAAAACCGGCTCCCTGACCGTCATCTCCTCAAGGTCTGTCTCCTGTTCCTCGGTCCCGGCTTCTTTGATCAGATCGACAAACATCTGGGAACTTCCGTCGCCGACCGGAGGCTCATTGGCATCCACTTCAATGATCACGTTGTTGATGCCAAAAGCCATCAGGGAAGCGAGAACATGCTCCACCGTGTGGACTTTGACGTTCCCTTTCCCGATCGTCGTGCCCCTGGCAACGCTGACAACGTTATCAACATCAGCTTCAATAACAGGACGACCTTCAACATCCGTGCGGACAAACCTGACTCCTGTATTGACCGGAGCCGGTTTGAAGGTAATGGTTGTCTTGTTTCCTGTATGAACGCCGATTCCTGACGCCGAGACTTCCTTTTTAACTGTTTTTTGTTTTCTAAGCTTCATCTGCTTTCTTTTCCAGCTCGTTTATTTTCTTTTCCAGCTCGGACAGCTTTTTCAGCATCTCCGGGAGCCTTGTCATGGCGATCTGGATCCTTTTTGTCTTGTTGTGGCTGAGAGCCGGATACCCGGAGACAACTTCTCCCTGTTTCACATCCCTGATAACGCCCGCACGGGCGGCGATGACGGCGTTATCGCTTATAGAGATATGTCCGTTCACGCCGCTTTGCCCGGCCAGGATAACATTCTTTCCTATAACCGTCGAACCGGCGATACCTGTCTGCGCAACGATTATAGTATTATCCCCGATCTCGACGTTATGTGCGATCTGAACAAGATTATCGATCTTTGTCCCCTTATGGATTATCGTTTTCCCGAACCTTGCTCTGTCAATGGTCACATTGGCTCCGATCTCCACATCATCCTCTATGATGACCGTTCCGATCTGGGGTATTTTTTTATGAACGCCTTTGACCGTTGAAAAACCAAAACCATCGCTTCCCACCACCGCTCCGCTGTGGATGATCACCCTGTCGCCTATGACCACTCTTTCACGAATGCTGACATTGGGATAAATCAGGCAGTCTTTTCCTATCTTTGTTTCCTGACCGATATACGAGCCGGCACCAATAACCGTTCTGTCTCCTATGAAGCTGTTTTTATCAAGAACAGCAAAAGGAGCGATATGGACGTCAGTTCCGGTTTTTACCCCCTCGCCCAGATGGCTTTTCTCGCTGATCCCCGGATCAAACTTCACCTGGACAGGTGCTACCAGCTCAACCAGTCTTGCGAAGCTGAGACTCGGATTCTCAACCACAATAAAACTCTTGCCCCTGATATTCTTTGTGCTGAACTCCTTGTCTATGATGACAGCCGAAGCCCTGGATTCACTGACCAGACAGGCATAACGGGCATTGGCCAGAAACGTGATATCACCGGCCTGCGCCTCTTTAATACCGGAAACGCCGGAGATGACGACTTTTTCGTCGCCTATGATCCTGCCCTGCAGAAGCTGAGAAATTTCCTGGAGTGTCTTTTTCAAGGGTGTCCTACTTTTTTTCAGAAGCTGCTTTTTCCTGTTTGAATTTTTCATTGAGCATCTTGATGATATCTTCTGTTAAGTCATTGGCCTTGGCTTTATAAAGAAGAACCTGATCATCAAAAATAATGGTATAACCGTCTTTTTTTCCTTTTTCTTCGATAACGACGACAATTTCCTTTGTCAGATCTTTGAACAGCTCATCCCGCTCTTTCAGAAGCTCCTGCTTTGAATCGTTGGTAAAGTCTCTGAGGTCCCTCATCTTATCGGTCAGCTCCTTCTGTTTCTGTTCCTTAACCTCTTCGCTGAGAAGCTGCATCTCGTTCCTGAGCTTGTTGATCTCATCAACCATCTGCTGGCCTTCGACTTCCTTGGAATACTTTTTCTTCTGCAGCTCTTCGTTGAGTTCTTTTGTCTTATCATAGGATTCAAAGATCTTCTCAAAATTGACGTAGCCTATTTTTAAGCCTTCCTCGCACAAAGCTTTCTTTTCCATAAGTCCAAAAAGAGAAAAAGCCAGCAGGAGTGCCATGGCGATCCGGATGCTGCTTTTGAAATGTTCCATTCGTAACCTCCTTGAAATTAAGATATTTCTAAAAATGCAATTACAGATTTCAGCCTCTTTTTGTTAAATCACGTATGTTATCAAATTCCCTGTGTTTAGACAATGTTAAAAAGTCGTTCCCAGGTTAAACGTAAACACGCCGTTTTCTCCTTCATGAAAATCATCGGTAATGACCGGGTATCCGTAGTCAAAGCTGATAGGGCCGATAGGAAGCTTGATCCTCAAACCCAGTCCGACGGATCCGTTCAGCACGCTGAGATCGATATCATCCGGCTCCGCGTAAAGATTACCGACATCAAAAAAAGCCGCGATCCCAAGACGCTCGAAAATAGGAATAGTGTATTCCAGCGTCGAATAGGCGTAAAACTTGCCGCCTATAGGTTCATCGTACTCGTCATGAGGGCCGACGTCCCTGTATTTAAAGCCGCGGATAGTCGTCGGTCCGCCCAGAAAGTAGCGGTCAAAGAGAGGCACATCTTCTGAATCCCCGTACTCTTTGATCAAAGCGGTCTTCAGCTTGAACATAAAAATATGGTCATCAAAAAGGGAAAAGAAGCTGTAGTGAGAGAAAGCGGATTTATAGTATTCCGTATTGCCTCCAAGCCCGGCCACTTCTCCGAGAAGAGTCGACTGCATCCCGCGAGTCGGGTAGAAGAACGAATCCCGCGTATCGCGCGTGATTGAAAGCCCGATCTTGCTGATCGTCCTCAGCCCCTCTTCATTTTTTATAAGATCAGACGCTCTTTCTTCTACGTTTGAGATCTCCGCTTCTTCATATCCGTAACGGGCGATCATGCGGCTGAACCGGCCGACCGGCCAGGCAATGCTGAGCGCACCGCCTGTTCTCTCCTCATCGTAAACAGCGTCTATGTAGCTCGTCGAGGATTTGTAAAGGTCGATTCCGAAAGACAGCCTTCTGTCAAGAAACCAGGGCTCGACAAAGCTTAAGCTGTAATTCTGACGCACCTCTCCGTATTCCGCGCGAAGCTTCAGCTTCTGAGCATCTCCGGAAAAATGAGGCCAGTTGAACAGATCAAAGTTATTCTGGGCTACTTCGACAAATCCCATAAAATTCTCTACAGAGCTGAATCCCGCTCCAAAGCTGAGCTCTCCTGTCCGCCCTTCCTGAACCTGAATAATCAGATCGCGGTATTCATCCCGGCTTTCAGGGTCAGGATAAATATCGACTTCATCAAACAGCCCAAGGTTTTGCAGCCTGTTTTCGCTGATCTGCGTCTTCACCCCGTCAAAAACTTCTCCGGGAGCAACGGTGATCTCACGGCGGACAACAATGTCTTTTGTTTTCGTGTTGCCCATAGTAATGATCTCTTTGACAAAAACCTTTCCTGACTCTGAAATAAAGTACTCCACTTTCATGCCGCCCGTGGCTTCATCAAGCACCGTGTCCACGCCGACCCTCGTGTCGATATATCCTTTTTCATAATAGATATTCTCTATTCTTTTCAGATCATCGGTCAGCTTTTCCGGAAGAAAATACTCTCCGACAATCATTAAAGAACCTTCCAAAAGCTCCTCGTCGGTAAAAAGGGTATTGTCATTATATACAATAGAGCTGATCTTGTATTTTTCTCCTTCATAAAGCGTGATAGAAATCGTCAGATATTTCCCGTTTTCTGAAACCTCTCTTTTCACATCCTGAATTTTGATATCGATATACCCTTCCTTATAATAAAGAGCCTTGATCCTTTCCATATCGTCCTTAAATTCATCCTCTTTGAAGTAGCCCTGCCGGATAAACCAGAACTTGGACTTTGTTTTCATGGCCTTTCTGACTTTTCTCGGGCTTATTTTTTCAGCGCCCAGGATCTCGATCTTCCTGATCTTTATCCTTCTTCCCTCATCGATGATGTATGTCACGCTTCCTTCGTTTGCCTCTTTTTCCTCCTCGATCCTGGATTCGACTTTGACGTTCATATACCCGCGGTCGATATAATATTTCTGAATCTCGACCTTTCCTTCAGCGATCTTGTTTTCATTCAATATCTGTTTTTCAGAAACTGGTATGACCTTGAGAAGCTTTTTTGTTTTTATCCTGGAGTTGCCCTTGATCTCGAGCTTTTTGATGACCGGCTTTTCTTCAACAATATAGGTCAGGACGACCTGTTCTGCACTGTATTCTGAAACATCGATCTCTATCTTTGAAAAATATCCCGTTTCATACAGCCTTTTAATGTCCTCGTTCGCATCCGACATGCGGAAGACGCGGCCCGGAGTCATCTTGACATATTTTCGGATCACGGCTCCGCTCACGTTTTTATTGCCTTTGATATACAGCTCTTTGATCTCTTTTCTCTCGACTTCCTGCGAATACACAAGGAGTGGCCCTGCTAAAATGATAATAAGAAGACAGGCAATACAGATCTTAAAATTTTTCATTGGCTCCCCTTTTTTTTGTATTAGGTCGCCTGCGGCGACTGATTTTTCACCATGAAGCACATGAAGAACATGGAGATTTTTATTTAACACCAAAGTCGAGATACACTTCTGGTGGAAATTATCTCTCCTCTAAGGAGAGATAACTTCATGCCCTACATGACCTTCATGGTTATTTTTCCTCTTTTTCCTCACGGCTTAAAAAATTAAAAATCCTCTTCTTCAAAATGCTCGTCCAGCTCATCTTTTTCGGCAAGATTGTCAAAACGGGTAAACTCTATAAAAAACTTCAGATCAAATTTACCAACAGGCCCGTTCCGCTGCTTGGCAATATTCACTTCGGCGATTCCTGGCTTTTCATCCTTCTCATAATAATCCGGCCGCATGAGAAGCATGACAAGGTCCGCATCCTGCTCGATGGCCCCGGATTCTCTGAGATCAGCCAGCTGAGGCCGGTGATCCTGCCGGCTTTCAACAGCCCGGTTAAGCTGAGAAATGACCATTACGGGAATATCCAGCTCACGGGCCAGAGCTTTCAGAGACCGGGAGTACTCCGAAATCTCCTGCTGCCGGCTTTCGAAACGACCTCCGTATGACGTCATAAGCTGCAGATAGTCCACAACAATAAACTTTATTTTTTTCTGCGACATCATCCGCCTGGCCTTAGCCCGAAGGGCAAGAACGGAAAGGCTGGGAGTATCATCAATGTATATTGGAGCGGCCGACAGCCTCCCGGCGGCATTAGCGAGATTAGGAAAATCCTGTTTGGACAAAAACCCGGTCCTCACTTTATTCGCATTGACTCTCGCCAGAGAGCAAAGCATCCTGAGAGCCAGGTTCTCCTTGGACATCTCCAGGCTGAAAACAGCTACAGGAAAATTATATTTAATGGCTGCGTTCTCGGCGATATTCAGAGCAAGCGCTGTTTTTCCCATGGATGGACGCGCGGCAAGAACAATCATGTCGGAATTTTGAAATCCCGACGTCATTTTATCAAGCTCCATGAATCCTGTGGAAATCCCAGTGACAAGCGACTTTTTTGTATAAAGCCTGTCTACGGTCTCCAGGCTGTCTTTCATCAGGCTCTTCATGTCATAAAAGCTGCGGTCAACTTTGGATTGAGAAATCTTGAAGATCTCCTTTTCCGCATCGTCGAGGATCTCATTGACGCTGACGGACGTGTCGTGGCATTTGTTCATTATATCGCCGCTCACTTCAATGAGCCGCCGCAGAACCTGCTTGTCGCGGACGATGTTCGCGTACTGGCCGATATTCGCCGCTGTCGGGACCGTGCCGGCAAGCTCGGTCAGATAGCTCGCTCCCCCGATTTCCTCGAGCGCTCCCATGCTCCGCATCTTTTCAGAAAGGGTAATGACGTCCACGGGCTCGTTTTTGTCATAGAGAGAGATGATACCTTTAAAGATCATCCCGTGCTTTTTCATGTAAAAGGAATCTTCTGAGAGGAATTCGATGGCGACAGAAACAGCATTTTCAGAAATGAGCATAGATCCGAGAAGGCTTTTTTCTGCCTCGATATTCTGAGGGGGAACAACATCATCATCAAATTTCTTTTTCCGCACCATAGTCATGTTCCAGGCGACTTTCTATGAAACAACAGCTTAATAAGAAATTCGACCCGAATAATGCTTACTCTTCTTTTTTGTCCACAACGACCTTGAGCATTGCTGAAACGTCTGCATGGATCTTGATTTCAACCTGGTATTCCCCTAACTGCTTTATGGGCGAAGCAATAAGTATTTTTTTCTTGTCAACGCTTACCCCCTGCTCGCTCAAAGCATCAGCCAGCTGGTGATTCGTCACGGCTCCAAAAAGCTTTCCGCTTTCCCCTGCAGGGAGATCTATTTTCACGGTCAACTGCTCGATTGCCTCAGCGACCCTCTTTGCTTCATCGACTTCCTTAACGTGAGCCAGCTCCAGCTTCTTGACCTTCCTGCTTATCCGGTCCATGTTTTCCTGCGTTGCCGGAACGGCCAGCTTTTTCGGAAGAAGAAAATTTCGTGCAAAGCCATCTGCCACATTAATAACATCGCCCGGCAGACCTAACTTTTCGACGCGCTTTTCTAAAATAATCTTCATGAAAAAAATCTCCTCGGTTTCTTTCTACCTTCCATGAACCACGTCCTAAGCCTCTGGGGTTCAGGATCACAGGGTTCATGACCGTAAACCCTACATGGTTTACGGCTGTCTTCTGATTTTCCGCCAAAGGCGGACCCGCCCTCTGGCGGGCTGTTTTGTTTTACTTCGCTACAAATGGCATCAGGGCCGCCGCTCTCGCATTTTTGACAGCGCCCGCCAGCTGCCGCTGGTGGCGAGCACAGTTTCCTGTTATTCTGGCGGAAAGGATCTTGCCGCGCTCTGTCGTGAACGGCTTAATCGTCGCCAAGTCTTTGTAATCGATATACTTGACCTTGTTTATACAAAAACGGCATTTCTTCCTGCTGAACTTTCTAAAACTGATACCTGAATCGTCCCTGTCCCTGTCTCTCATCATCTTCCTCCGTAATCATTCGCTAGAATGGAATATCTTCATCAAGTGGCACTTCATCCGCTTCTTCGATGCTGCCTGATACATCCTGCATATCCTCGGCAGCCGCCGGCTTCTCCTCTCCCCGCCTCCTGGTGGAAAGAAACTGGATCCGCTGGGCAATCACTTTCAGCTGGTTTCTCTTTTCACCAGTATTCGTCTCCCACCTGTCAAGCTGAAGACGTCCTTCAACAAGAATCGACGAACCTTTACTGAGATATTCGCCGCACGTTTCCGCCTGCCTTCCCCAAACGATAATATTGACAAAGGCGACCTCGTCTTTCTTGGTCCCGTCCTTCGCCGTGAAAGTCCTTGAGACAGCCAGCGAAAGATTGGCGACAGCCGTCCCATTGGCCGTGTAGCGAAGCTCAGGGTCCCGCGTCAGGTTGCCTGCTAAAAAAACCTTGTTCAAGTCAACCATGTCTCACTCCTTTATTTAATCTTTGATCTCATTCAAAGGGAGCTTTTTATCCTTCAAAAAGACCAGTTCCCGAAGGATGTTCTGGTCGAGGTGATATCTGCGCCTTAATGTATCGACGGCCTCAGGATCAACCTTGAAATAAAGCAGCACATAAACGGCATGCGACTGCTTCTCTATGCTGTAGGCCATCTTCCGGCGTCCGATGACATGCACCTCCTGAATTTCACCTTTTTCTCTTATGATCTCGTTCTTGATCGTCTCGACCTGATTCTGCACGCCGTTTTCGTCGAGCTCGGGATTGATCAAAAACATTCCTTCATACAGTTTCAATTGCGCACCTCCTTAAAAAAATTCGACTTAATTTTCTTTCACCGGACATATAAAAAACAACGAATAGTAATCTATTTTATTTTTAGGTTCAAGTGATTAATCACGAATTCTGCTCCAAATCCGCGAGGCTTTTCACTTTCGTGTTATAAATGTTCATGGCCTGGTTGAGGCGGTTTCCAAGAAAAAGCTCAATAGCATGGACAGCTTTTGGCAGCACGTCCTTTAAAACCTTCTTTTCCGCTCTGGAAAAATTGCTCAGAACAAATTTTGAAACAGCATCATCGCCGAGAGATTTCACTTTGGCAAAATGCTCTGTCCCTATGCCGATTCTCAGGCGGTAAAATTCATCTGTTCCCGCTTCCCGAATCACCGATTCCATCCCGTTGTGCCCGCCGCTGGACCCTCTTTCCCTTATCCTGAGGCTTCCGAGAGGAAGGTGAAAATCATCATAAACCACCAGCATGTCGCGGGGAACGATCTTATAGTAGTCCAGCAGCCTCCGCACGCAGGTGCCGCTGAGATTCATAAAGGTAAGCGGAAGAGCCAGCAGGGATTTCTCCGACTCGAGCATGAAAACAGCTACTGCAGCTTTGAGCCGTACTTTTTTTTCAAAGACCAGATTTTTTTCTTCGCCAAACGCCTTTAAAGCCATAACGCCTGCATTATGGCGATTGCCTTCATAGAAGTCACCCGGGTTTCCCAACCCGACGACCAGTTTCATTGACGAACGGACAATCAATCAGCTTCCTTGACCTCTTCAGGCTTTTCTTTCTTGATCAGTTCAGGCTCAGCCGACACTGCTTCTTCAGCTGCCTCAGCCGCTTCAGGAACTTCTTCTTCAACTTTCTTGAGAACAGCAACGCTCACAACAGTTGTATCGACCGGAGTCAGCACCTTGACATTCTCTCCAAGCTGAAGATCCCGGACGTGAACAGAATTTCCGATATCAAGATCCGTGATATCAACGATAATATCCGAGGGGATGTCCTGAGGCAGGCACTCGATGTAAAGCTCGCGCAGCGCGTGCTCTAGAATGCCTCCTTTCGCAACTCCCACCGACTTCCCTTTGACGTGAATAGGAATATGTGTTGAGAGCTTTTCCCCTGCATGGATCTCGATAAAATCAATATGCAGAACCTCTTCTTTTGTCGGATGCTTTTGAAACTCTTTGATGATGACCGTCTTTGCCTTGTCCGGCGCGTCCCGGAAAGAAAGATCGATAAGAATATTTTCTGCTACGTGCCCATGAAAAGTCTTAAAAAATTCCTGAGCGTTCAGCTTGATGCTCAAAGTGGAACTGCCTCTTCCATAGACAACGGCGGGAATCATCCCCAGTCTTCGGATCTTATGAGGCTCCTCCTTTGACGTGTCTCTTGTCATTACGTTTAAAACCATTTTTTTTGCCATTCCTGCTTCCTCCTTGGTTAAAAAATCCTGTCAGGTGCTGTGGTCAAACAGCGAGCTGACGGATTCATTATGATGAATCCTTCGTATGGCCTCTCCCAAAAGTTCCGAGACCGTGATGACTTCAATCCTTTTATTTTTTTTCTTCAAGGCAATCGAATCAGTGATGATGAGCTTGGAGATAGGCGACTTTCTTAATCTCTCCATGGCCGGTCCGCT
>JAFGJP010000206.1 GCA_016929035.1 Candidatus Auribacterota bacterium
ATCGTCGGTTCAGTTAAAAATAAACTGATCTGCCTGTGAAGAAAGAATGTAAAACGCAGGAAGTAGAACGTCGTCATTGCGGGCCCCGTAAGCAAGCTTACGGGGCGAGGAACTGACGCCCGCCAAAGGCGGGTCCGCTTATGGAGGAAAACAAACTCCATAAAAGAAAATGAGAATTTCATTAATCGTCCCTGTTTACAACGCAGAAAAACATCTTCCTGATCTTTTTGCGTCCATCACGTATCAAACGCGTCCTTTTGATGAGATAATCCTCGTTGACAACAATTCTCATGACAGCTCGCTGGAGCTGTGTGAAAATTTCCGGGCAAAAAACAGCCAGAAAGCTGTTCTTACCAGCAGGGAAAGGATACCCGGGCCAGGCGCTGCTAGAAACCGCGGCATCAACATGGCTAAAGGCGACATCCTCTGCTTTACAGACGCTGACTGCGTACTGGAAAAAGATTTTGCCGGAAACGTGGAGTCTTTTTTCATGGAAAACGGTTCTATAGACATTCTCAGCGGCGTCGCTCTTTCTGAAAATCCTCTCAGAGAAAAAGACGACTTGTCTCTTGTCGAGGAGTTCTCTCTTCTTTTCTGGTCAGGAGAAAGGACGTCTGGACAAAGTTTTCCGCTCAACAGCAAAAGCGGCTTCTTTTCAGATTCTCCTTTTTATATAACGACCTTTAACATGGCCTGCCGGAGAAGAGTCATCGAAGAGCTTAAAGGCTTCGCTGAGGATGTCATGACCATGGAAGACATTGACTTCTGGCTCAGGGCCTGCGATAAGGGCTTTCTCTCAGAAGCCGGGGTCCCGAATATCAAAGTCTTTCACAACAACCGCAAAAGCCTTTCCTCCCTCACGCATCAACATTACAGCTACATGCATTCTTTGCCATGGATACTGAAAAAGCATTTTCCCGGGCGCTTCGTCTTTGCTTACCGGATGAGAAAGCTTTTTTCTTTTTCTCTTTTTACGGGCCTTCTGGAGATCAATCCTCATACGATCCTCCTTGCGCTGATCATTGTCAAGTTCTCCTGGCTTCCTTTTTTTCTTGCCGTCCTTATCCTTTACAGGGTCGTCGCCATGGCCCGCTTTCTTTCGAAAATCTCAGCTCCTTCTGTTTCCAGGTCCTTTGCCTTCGGTTTCATCATGGAGCTGCGGCACCTGGCCATGACCTGCGGCGCCATTGCAGGAAGCATCAGGCACAAAGCTCTCTGCATCCTGTGAAATCCGAATTAAAGGAACGCTTCGCTGGATGATTATAGGTTTAACCACAAATAGTTCGCATAAAGAGCGAATAGCATGCAGCATCGCTTTTCATTGGCGCTTTTATTTCTTGCCGCCGACTACCCTGAACCGCGTCCTAAACCACAGGGATTCAGGATAGATCAGGTTCAGGGTAAACAAAAACATAAAACGTTGTCAGCCCTGCGAAAGCAGGGAACTACGAAAAAAATTCAAATTTTCTCTTTTTTTGTATCAGGGATTCCTTCATTTAAAACTCAACACTTAACGCGTCTTGACTTTTTATCCTGCATCCTGTATCTTGCATCTTATATCTTTCCTGCTCCTTTTCCAACTTTGGATTTATCAAAAAAATATGATATATTTTTAGTATGCCGGATCTGACGATATCTCTGGTTATTCCTGTTTATAACGCTGAAAAGGATATTGATCATCTTTTTCAGTCGCTTGTCAACCAGACGCATCCTCTTGACGAGATCATCCTTGTCGACAACAACTCCAGAGACAGATCTCTGGAAAAATGCAACAAGTTCAAGTCAGACAACCCGGACAGAAACATTATTGTATTGACAGAGACCAAAAAAGGGCCTTCTGCCGTCAGGAATGCCGGGTTAAGAAAAGCAACCTCCGGAATCCTCGCTCTGACCGATGCAGACTGCATGCTGGATAAAGACTGGTGCAAGAATGTCCTTGAGCGCTTTGAAAAAGATATCCTTTATGACATCCTGGGCGGAATCGCCGCAGGAACAGAGATATTCGGGAAAGAGCAGACCTTTGAATCTTACACAGAAGAATTTTGCTATTATTACTGGACAAAGAACAGGCAGAGCAAGGCGGCCTATCCCATGAACCGCGTCGATGACTTCTTTTCTTCAGCCGCGTTTACCGTCGCAACATATAATGTTGCCATGAAGCGGCACGTTTTTGAAAAGACAAGCGGTTTTGATGAGACACTTTTAAATCAGGAGGACACGGACTGGTGGATGCGGTGCTGCCAGCATGGCTTTAAAAGCCTGGTCGGCATTCCGGAGATCAGGGTCTGTCACAGGAACAGGAAAGAGCTCCGCTCCCTCTACAGGCAGTATTACAACTACGGCGAAGGCCTTCCTCTTCTTCTGAAAAAATTCTTCCGCGGCAGGTTTCTGATAACTTTTCGCTCGCAGAAAATAATGGAACTTCATATTTTTACAGGACTTATGGAAATCAACCCGCACACTCTTCTTCTCTTTCTGATCCTTTTTCATATTCTCTTTTTTCCTCCTGCCTGGATATTTATCTACTTTCTTGCTCTTTTTTCTGTCAGAAGCTTTCTTATCTATTCCTATATAAGGAACTTCACCAGGCCGGGCATAAAAAAAGTCCTGGCTTTTGTCTTTATCATGGAAGCCCGGCAGACCGCATGGTCTGTCGCGGCATTTAGAGGCATGTTCAAGTACGGTGCTTTTTACCTGATATAAGGAGGGTGTCCATGAGGGGGTTAACGCTTGCTGTTCTCGTTCTCATCATAGCTGTAGCCCTTTACCTTTACAAAGAACATAACGAGATCTTTGGCCGGTTTTTGAAAATAAGCCGGAAAGACTCTTCTCAAAAAGAAAAAGTAACACAAGACACGGCAGAGCCATCCAACAGGCCTGAAGAGAACATCCCTCAGGATACAGCAAAAACGGCGCCTGATTTTCTGCAGAAAAATGCTTCAGTGCGTCAGGATACGGAGACCGAGGAAGGAGAGGAGCTGGTCACCATCATCAAAGTCGAAAGCGGGACAGTGTTCTACACGGTCCGTTGCCAGAGCTGCAACAGAAACGACAACCAAACGCGCCAGATAAGGAATCCTCTGCCCGGCATGAACAGGATGGAGCTTTTTCGCTGTCCCTATTGCGGCAAAGCGTCAAAGATCTATATCGAGCACCAGCCGGAGTAGTGATCCTCCGCGCAGGATTCAGGCCGGCTTGCTGCTTATCGTTGTTAATCGAATGAACGTCATTTGTAGAGAAGCGAAAAATCAATCTGTCAATTGTCCCGGCGATGATATATGATAGCTGTTTGGAAACCTGAAAAAGAGAGTGATGACTTATGCAGGCGACTTTGATTATCCTTCTCATTCTTCTCGCCGCGCTTACAGCTGCGGGTTTCGGCGCGATTTTTTATCTGCTGAATTCTCTTAAGAGCAGCCAGTCAAGGGATGAAAGCATCTACCGTCTTCAGGGGCAGGTGGAAAGCCTTTCACAGACATTTCATGAGCGCATCCATGAGACCAACCAGAGCATACAAAAGCAATTTACCGAAAGCATACAGATCGTCAAAGACGTTACCGAAAAGCTCGTCAGGCTTGATGAGACAAACAGGCAGATTGTTGACCACACCCTGCAGCTCAAAAAGCTGGAAGATATCCTGAAAAGCCCCAAGCAGAGGGGAATACTCGGAGAGTTTTTTCTGGAGTCCATGCTGAGCCAGGTTTTTGCGCCTCATCAGTACAAAATGCAGTATTCGTTTCCAAACGGCAGCGTTGTCGACGCGGCGATATTCGTCAAGGACAAGATCATCCCTGTCGACGCCAAGTTTTCTCTTGAAAAATACGAGCAGTTCATGAACGAAAATGATTCGGATAAGGCAAAATCTCTGGAAAAAGACCTGAAAAACGATCTCAAATCCCGCATCAACGAAACGTCCAAATACGTTATGCCGAATCATGGAACAACGGATTTTGCCATGATGTTCATCCCTGCCGAGGGGGTTTTCCATCAGTGCCTGTCATTAAAGATCGGACAGACTCCTGCCGGTTCATCTGACCTCGTAGAATACGCTTTTTCTCAAAAAGTGATCATCACCTCGCCGACAACCTTTTTTGCCTATCTGCAGACCATCTTTCATTCTCTCAAAGCCCTTCAGATCGAAGAGTCGGTCAAGGAGGTCATCGTGCGCATACGGGATCTCGGCCGACATATGGAAAGATTCAATGACTTTATGCAGAAGCTGGGCAATAACCTTTCACGGACCGTGGGGTCATACAACAGCGCCTACAGGGAGCTGGAAAAGATCGATAAAGATATTGTCCGGTTGACAGATAAAGAAAAAGGCATTGACGCCGATCTGCTGGATAAGCCCGGCATGTCTGACACATAAAGAAAGTAAAAAGCAGGAAGCAGCGAGTAGAAAGAAAAAATTAGAAATTCAAGAGATACAGGATGCAGGATAAAAAAAGTCAAGAAGTGTTAAGTGTTGAGTTTTAAATGGAGAAATCCCTGATATAAAAAAAGAGAAAATTTGAATTTTTTTCGTAGTTCCCTGCTTTCGCATGGCTGACAACGTTTTATATTTTTGTTTACCCTGAACCTGATCTATCCTGAATCCCTGTGGTTTAGGACGTGGTTCAGGGTAGTCGGCAGCAAGAAATAAAAGCGTCAATGAAAAGAGATGCTGCATGCTATTCGCTCTTTATGCGAACTATTTGTGGTTATTCGTGTGCATTCGTGTTTAAATCTATAATCATCCAGCGAAGCGTTCCTTATCAACGGACTATACGGGCTTAACGGATAGTAAAATGAACAAATTCATATTTTGCTTTTTGTTATTTTCTTTTCTTTATCAAAGCCCGGCCTTCGGCGAAGAGCTGTCAGCTCGGGAGATACTGGACAGGATCGATGATCTGTGGCGCGGGGAATCTTCTATCAGCATCATGTCCATGCATGTCAAAAAGGAAAACTACGAGCGCAGCATGACAATGAAGAGCTATTCCAAGGGAAAGGACTATTCCCTGATCATCATCAAGAAACCCCTCAAGGAGGCCGGCATCGCGACCCTGAAATACGAGGACAATATTTATAACTACCTCCCGAAAACGAACAAGGTCATAAAAATCCCCTCTTCCATGATGATGGGCTCGTGGATGGGGTCGCACTTCACCAATGACGACCTCGTGAAAGAAAGCCGCCTGGCTGATGAATACGATTTCGAGATCACGCGGAATTTTCAACAAGACCAGACAGACTATATCGAAATAACTCTCGTACCGAAAGAATCCTCTCCTTCAGTATGGGGAAAGATCACCGTGATCGTCAGAAAAAACGACCTCATGCCTGTCACTGAAGACTATTATGATGAAAACATGAAAAAAGTCCGCACCATGAACTTCGAAGATTTTCAGGATGTGGACGGACGCCTCATCCCCATGACCATGAAGATGCACCCGGTAGAAAAGCCCGATGAGCACACCATCATTCGCATGGAAAAAATCAAGTTTAACGTCGCTCTGCCTGACGAGCTGTTCAGTTTGAGATATCTGAAATCAAATTTATAAAGGAACGCTTCACTTAGATATTATAAAAATGGGACGCTGATTTTCAGGATCTATTCTTCAGAACGCCGTTCTTAAGAATAGATCAGCGTTTATCTGCGTCCCCTAGCTTAATGATGTCTGTGCGAAGCACACCTTTTACAGATTATTATTTATGGATTCGATTAGATTCTATATCTCTCTTGCATGGAGAAACATCTGGCGAAATATCCGCAGGACCACAATCACGGTCTCGGCTATTTTTCTTTCCCTCTTTCTCATGATATGCCTCACGGCCCTCATGTACGGATTTCTTTCTGACATGCAGAAAAGCATCACCAATACCATAGGAGAGCTGCAGATACATGACTCCGATTACATAAAGACCCGGAGCTTTTTCGATCAGATCAAAAACGCGCAAGGCCTGATCGATACATGCAGTAAAAATGGTTACAGGTGTTCTCCCAGGTTATACGGCTTTGCTCTTATGAGCTCAGAAAGCGAACAGAAAACATCAGGGGTCCAGGTCGTAGGCGTACATCTTGAAAGGGAAAAAGAGGTCACAGAACTTCCTCTGGAAAAGAATTATCTCTCAGGACATTTTCTGACAGGCGCAGAAAAAAAAGAAGAGCGTGTCACGGAAGATAAAAAGGCCCTGGACCTGGTAATTCCCGATGATTTTGAAGACGACGCCGTGCCGTCCGCAATAAAGCATGTTAACATCATTTCCGAAGTCGTCCTCGGTAAGAAGCTGGCCGAAAACCTCAAGCTGACCGTCGATGAAAGGGCCGTGGTGCTGACAGCGGGAAGCAACGGGGCCATCGGTAACGAGATCTTTTCCGTAACAGGCATCTTAAAAAACATCTCTTCTGTTTTTGACAGGACGCTTGCTGTCGTGGACATCAAGACTTTCCAGAGGCTCTTTTCTATGAAAAGCCTGTCAGACGCCCATGAGATCATTCTTGTCAGAGATAAAGATATTTCTCTTGAAGACGCCAGGGCGGAAATCGCATCCTTTATCCCGGCACAGGCGACTGTCAGGACATGGAAAGAGATCATGCCGGAAATCGCGGACATGATAGAGACATCTGAAAAAATGCTGATCATCATGACGCTGATCATGTACATAGGAGCTGCTCTTGTCATTCTCAACTCGATCCTCATGGTCGTCTTTGAAAGAATACGGGAGCTGGGGATCATGAAGGCCCTCGGCTTCACGCCGTTCCAGGTTTTCGTGCTTGTCAACATGGAAACCGTCATGCTCTGTATGATAGCGACCGTCATCGGCATCGCTTTTTCCGTTCCGACGCTGATCTTCCTGAAAAATACCGGCCTGGACCTCAGCGCCTATGCTCCAAGCGGGTTCCAGTTTTCTAACACAGTTGTCGCTCCTGTATGGAAGGCCCGGATCACGCCGCAAAGCTTTATTTTCCCGGTTACGCTTCTCTATGTCATAAGCTTTGTGGCTGTTATCTACCCGGCCCTCAAGGCTGCGCTGATAAAGCCGGTCAAAGCGATATATCAGAGGTGATAAGGAGCGCTGACGCGCAAATGATTACAAATTTGCCACAAAGGCACAAAGACACGGAGAAAGCGAGTTTTGTTCGGACGAAGTTCGAACCAGAAATTCCCTTTGTGACTCTGTGTCTCTGTGGCTAAAACTTTCAATGTCGTGCAAAGCACTCAATAAAAAGAAATTATGCTGATATTTAAACTGGCAAAAAGAAATCTTTGGAGAAACAAGAGGCGGACCATCATTACAATGGTCTCCATCGCTTTCGGCGTTCTTCTCTGCATGTTTTTTACAGGCACGTCAGACGGCTCTTACGAGAAGCTCATCAATACGGCCGCCAGGCTCGGCCACGGCCATATAACCATCATGAACAAAAATTTTCTACGAAGCCAGGATTCTTCCTATGCCATTCCAAACGCGGTTTTTATTGAAAAAGCTCTCTCCTCCATGAAAGAGATCACTTTCATGGAAAAAAAGATCTCCGGCTCTGGAATGCTTTCTTCGGCCTATGACAGCATCGCCGTTGCTTTTGACGCTGTGGAAATGGATAAAAATCAAAAATACTCAATCATAAAAGAAAAGATCACTGAAGGCAGCTTCCTGACAGAAGACAAAAGAGATGTGCTCATCGGAAAGACACTGGCCGAGCGCCTTAACCTGCAGATAGGAAGCAAAGTCGTCCTGACGGTTAACGATAGGGAAAACGAAATCACGCAGGAGCTTTTCCGCGTAAGGGGCATCTATTCAACCGGCTCAGACTTAAGCGATGGATTCTACGCTGTCTTTCATCTTTCCAAGATACGCGAGGTCCTGAAATACGGCGAAGAAGAAGCCAGTATCATCGCTCTTTATACCAGCCATTATCGAGATGTCGACAAAGTGATCAAAAAAATAAAAAATGAGCACCCGTCTTTCTTTAAAGGCAGCACGCAGATCTATCCGTGGCATGAGGTCATGGAAGAGCTGGCCCAGTGGATCTCTGTCGATACAGGGAGCAACTACATCATGCAGG
>JAFGJP010000025.1 GCA_016929035.1 Candidatus Auribacterota bacterium
AAGAGGGAGAGTCTGGTCATCATTACGGATTGATCTATCGATATTCATCCTCTGTATTTTGTTCGCGGTAATTTGTTAAATATTCTATAGACCTCGCATATATTCGGGCTTCAATACGCCGCTATTTTGCGATTTAATAACATCATATATGAGTCGAACCGTTCGGACTTTTTCCTGCGGAAGCAATGCTCTTATGGGAAGATAATTTGACGCATGGTTGGAGGTAAAAAAACAGTTTGTAAAGTTGGAGTGTGCTACAATGATACCCAATTCCTCGAGAAAACCGAAGCGGTCGGGAAGCACAAAGTTTCCCGACAGATGTTCTTCATAAAGTGGAGTTCCCGGAACAAGCATGATGGTAAGGGCTCCTACATATTGTGGATCTATTACAGTAAGAATTTTCGCCGTATCGAGGGCATGGCCAACACTCATATCCTTTCCGCCGAGGCCGAGAATAACGGTGACGGAGAGGGTGATTCCTGCGTTTTTGATCTTATGACAGGATTCTATCAGTTGACGGGAGTCAACCCCTTTTCGTATCTTTTTCAAAAGTTCTTCGTTCCCCGTTTCGACGCCGAGATAGGCGATCTTGAGTCCGAGATCGCGCAGTTCCTTTAATTCGGCAGATGTTTTTCTCAGGGTACTCTTGGCATTGGCATAGATGCCGATGCGTTTTATTCCTTTTATGTGTTTGTTGAGGGACTCCAGTATGGGAACAAGTTTCTTTTGTGGTATGATAAGTGCGTCACCGTCACACAGAAAGACCCGTTCGATGGGACCGTATGACGATGCTTCAAGAATATCTTCCTCGATTTCCTCAAATCCCTTTATCCTGAATGGTTTTCCCTTGAAAGATCCGCAGAATGTACATCTGTTGTGAGAACACCCTGTCGTTATCTGCGACAAGAGACTGGCCGCCTCACTGGGAGGCCGTATAATCATGCCTTCATATTTCATTTTGACTGTCCTTCAAATATTGAATACTCCAAGAGACTTTTTGAGTAAAGGGCAAAATGCATCAATCGCCATGTTTCCCAAACTTATCAAAGCGTTGTACGATATGGGCTACAGAAACAAAACCTCTTTTCTGATTATGAGGATACATATGAAAACTCCAGGTAATCCTATGCGGGGATGTTTCCCTGTTTTTTTATATTTTGATATAGAAATCAGAATACTATATAATTACAGCTATGAACAATAAATGATGATTAACAGACATTCCCTTTAGTTTAGTATTTATTAAAATTGTTATGACGGTGCCTTATGAAGGAAAAAATCAATGTAAATAGGAGACTTAGGTATACTGAGACCGTATTTGCGATCATGCTTTCACTCTTTCTTCTTCCCGGCTGTGCGTCAGTCAGGTTGGGCACACTTCCTGAGCCGCCTCCCAGCGGCAAACTGAGAGTCTTTGTCAAAGCTGTTTCGGGAAATTACGACTGGGATACCCCACATGAAAACTTTGAAAAGAGGACATTCACAATAGCTGAGCAGTTTTTTGTTAAAAGCGGAGCCTATGAAATTGTGCCTATAGAAGTAGTCCAATCGATCATAGGAAAAAAAGAATTAGCCACGTGGCGATGGAAAATGGGAGACTGGGCGCTGGCTGTGGATGCAGGACAGCGACTATATGCGGAATATGTCCTGATTGTTGAACGGGAACGGGAATCTTCTCAGAGGCGCTATTACAGGTTCCTGTTAATTAATGTCAATACAAAAAAAAGATTTCAGGTTATGTCTATGATTTCTGGCAAGGGGGTCAAAGAAGAATGGCAACAAAGTTACCGGGAATCTTTCGTTAAGTTATTCGATGACGCAAGCGAGGATTTGCTTGCTACGGCCAATCGCAAAAGTCGGGCCGTTTCAGGTGAGCTGGCAGATGCAAGGAAAGAGATTCAGGAATTAGCGAAAGTGCCTGTAATAGATTCCAAACCAGATAAAACTCTTAGTGCTAAAGAGACTGCCTCAAGAGAAAAGCGAGAACAAGACGTGGAGGATAAGGAAGAGAAGATTGCTGTTCTGGAGGCCAAGCTGTCCAGGCTTATGATGTCCCTTACCCAGCTGGAAGAAATGAAAAAACAGATTGAGGCTCAGCGTAAAAAATCAGAGATTCTGGCCAGAGATCTTGCCGAGAGAGAACAACGCGAAAAAATGCTTTTAAGCAAAATAGAGGACAGTTCAAAAGCAGCTCCGGTAATTGTCTTGACATCGCCCATGCAGGATGAAATTATGGAAGTTAACTTTGTTAAGTTTTCCGGTGTAGTCGAAGATGAAAAAGGGCTGAAACAACTGGAAATATATATAAATGACAAGCCTTTTATGAAAGGGTCAGACCGTGGTATCCGAATAGTGAAAGAGGAGCTTCAAAAGCGGCTGGAATTTACGGAGAGGGTTTATCTTGAGAAAGGTCTTAACCGGCTAAAGGTACGCGCTGTAGATACCGACGGTCTTTTTGCTGAGACAACAGTCACAATCCAATATGTTGAAAGGCTCAAAAGGGTATGGGCAGTTGTCATCGGGATCGACCAATATCCAAATGTCCGGCAGCTTAAGTATGCCGTAAACGATGCAGGACTTTTCTACGACCACTTGGTAAAGTGGAATATGATCCCTGCAGAAAATGTAATTCTTTTGTTAAATAGTGATGCCACTTTGACAAAAATAAGGAGCGCCTTGGGGACAGATCTTAAGAACATGGCCGGCAAGGATGACATGGTGGTCATCTATTTTGCAGGACACGGGGCTGCGGAAAAAGATGCCCAAAGTTCTGACGGAGACGGGCTGGAGAAGTATCTCCTGCCTTTTGATGCTGATTTAAAAGATCTATACGCCACGGCGCTGCCCATGGATGAGCTTTCCAAAATTTTTAACCCAACTTTAACCCCAATTTCGTAAAAAGCAACAAAAAATGGGTATTTTTAGTGATTACGCACTCGTAACCTACTGATAATAT
>JAFGJP010000207.1 GCA_016929035.1 Candidatus Auribacterota bacterium
CGTTTCGATCTCCGTCAGGCAGATCTCGCAGATAAAACTTCCGCATCTTTCACATATGTGATGAGCCTTGTTTTCTGCATGCAGGTAGCATCTCGCTTCTTTAAACTCTTCTGAAGAAAGGGCGGCTTCCGGCCTTATAACCGTTTCTCTTTGTGAGGGAATAAAGAGAAAGGCTTCAAAAAGCTTATGGCAAAGCGAACAGGCGGCTTTGCCGCTTTCAGTGATGTCAATCTGCTGCTTGCAGTGTGGACACTGGATATACATCTGTTTCAGATCCTCACCGGATATTTCACATAAAAATTATAAACGGCTTGCTTCGTTCAATCCGCCGAAGCGGAAAAAAGATTCCACCGATGTAAGCCCCTGGATATTCAATCGTTTTTGTAGATAACATAAGTCTCACACAGTCTGTCGTGCAGGGCTTTTTTCTCATCATCAAAGCCGGCCATGATGTTTCCTATCTGCAGGATTATGGAAGACAGAAAGAAGCCCCAGTATCGCCCAAAGGCCTTTAAGTAGCTGATGCTTGTGCCGTCCTGATTGATGACTTTTATCCTGCAGGCCATTTTTCCCAGGGTTTGACCGTATTTACCATGCAGGAATGTGTAGTAAGCCATGTTGAGAGTCATGTTGAACGCCATTAAGCCGAGCGTTGCAAGAAAAAAGTAGGGGCCGGGGGTGTTTCCCGAGGCAGGGCCTATGGTAAAGTTGACAACTATCTGGATCGGCTGATAAATAATGTTCAAGACGATGCTGTCCACAAAGAAAGCCAGGAAGCGTATCCAGAATCCTGCAAAATGATACTGACCCACTGTTCCTGACTGAATGTCTCGCAGGTAATCTTTTTTACAGGCGCCGCAGAGTATATTGTCCTTGATCTCTACAAGGCAGCTGTTGCAGAAGTCTCTACCGCAGCGCGAGCATTTTTGAGTGTAAGGATTTTCAGGATGATTGACGCAGGCCATGCTTTTCTCCTTTTATGTTTGTTTTCCGACAACAACGTATGTGATGTTTTTGACAAATTTTTCAGGGCTCAGGAAATCGGGCCTTGGAAGATTGATCTTTTTCTGAAAATAATCGGCAAAGCTCTCAAAAGTTTTTAAGCGTATAAGAGGAGACAGCGTGTCTGCCCTCAGAATGAGGTCGATAAGGAGCTCCTTTTCCTCCAGGCTGACGACTTTTAATATCCTGCTTTTATAGGAGCGGTCCTGGTTGAGCGTATTGTAAGATTCCCATTCCCTGAAGGCGCGGATGTTAAATTTCTTTTTCGACTCTTTGATAATGATCGTTCCGGCCACGATATCCCCAAGCCTTTTGGAAAGAGATGACAAAATCGAAGATATGCCGCCGGTCAGATAAGCAACGGGAAGCTGGTCGATGACCCGGAAGACATTTCTGATTATCGTTTGATAGAGCGACGGCCTTAAGCCTTTTTCGCTGATCACCCTGAGGCCCATGACCTTTTTTCCAAAGCTTTGGCCCTTCATGGCCCATTCGAGGAATATGAAGTATCCCAAATTGAGGATGAAAAACGCAAAAATGAAAAAAGCGTAGCCCACATCTGACGAGATTAAGGTCATCAGAGAACACATATACTTGATGGGCAGTATCAACAGGATGATGATAATACCGTCAATAAGAAAGGCCATCAGGCGGGAAGAGAGGCCGGCTATTTCGTATCTGAAAGTAACATTCTCTGAAGTCAGAACATTATAATACATTTTATTGTTCTAAATTTGCTAATATTACTATAAAGTTTTATTTAAGACTATAACATAAGCAAAGCGATTATTCTATGCATAAGTTGCCGGTTTGCTCAGGAAATTTAAAATCGGAGAATCAAGGGTTTTTATGGATATAGAGATTTTCATACAGAATAGAAAAAGCACGTGGTTTGAACTGGAAAAATTGCTGGATAAAATCGAAGACAAGGGACTCAAGTCTCTGTCCCACAAAGAAGCCAGGCAGTTCATATCGCTTTACAGAAGCATTTCTTCTGATCTCAATAAAGCTCAGACCTATACAGCGAACGCGCAGCTGAATTCCTATCTCCACAGCCTTGTCGCGAGAGCGTATGTTCATGTCTATCATGAAGAAAATCCTCCGATCCTGCAAAACGTTAAGAAGTTTTTTATGAGCGACTACCCTTGGATCCTGAGGAAGTACTGGATACCCATGCTGGTATCTCTCATGATTTTTTCCTCCGGCATGCTGTTTGGAGCTCTTGCCTTTGTGTTTGATACGGATGCCCATTCTGTTCTTATCCCGGGAGAGCATCTTGTTATGACCCCTTCAGAAAGGGTGCAGAGAATAGAGAAAAACAACGGAATAGAATCACTTGATTCGTTTCCTTCCGCGACTTTTTCCAGCTTTATCTTTGCCAATAATGTCCGGGTGTCCCTCCTGGTTTTTGCTTCAGGGATAAGCCTGGGGATCATCACTGTGCTGCTTCTTTTTTATAACGGCATCATTCTCGGAGCAATGGCCATGTACTATCATATGTATTCCGAGGGGGTCTTTTTTTATGCGTGGATCCTTCCGCACGGCGTTGTTGAGCTGACAGCGATTGTCATTGCCGGCGGAAGCGGGTTTCTTCTGGCCAAGCCGTTTTTTTTCTCGTCGAACGTTACCCTGAAAGAGCAGTACAGCCTGCTGATCAAGGATCTTGTCAAGATCGTTCTCGGGACTTCGGCTTTGCTTCTGTTTGCCGGTATCGTCGAGGGGACCATTTCTCAGATACATGCTCCCCGGCTGCCTTACTGGGTTAAACTCGTCTTCTCGTTCCTCGAAGGTCTTCTTCTTTTTTATTACCTGATTTTTTTTAACAGAAGAAAAGTCAGGAGTTGAAAAGTCCGCAGTCATGCATTTAGCCCGTTGAGTCCGTTAAGAAGAAACGCTATGGATTATTATAAATTTAACCACGAAGGTCACGAAGGAACACGAAGAAAAACCGTAAGAAGTGGGATGAAAAACATCGTCATTACGAGGAACCCTACGCTTTCGCTCAGGACAGGCTCCGTGACGAAGCAAACTCAGTTAAAAATAAAATGTTGTCATCCCTGTGTAAACAGGGATCAACGTGAAAAATAAAAAAACCTAAATTTTCGATTCTTATTTTTGGGATTTTGAATTTTCCGCCGCATGCGGACCCGCCTTTGACGGGCGATACTTTATTTGACTGCCTTACATCTGTCGTAGATTCGCCAAAGCTTTAAGGTATGTTGCTATGTTACAGAAGCTGCCGGCTTTTTATGTCAACGTACTTGTTGATGAGGGAAAGGCTTAAAGACTCGGCTTCTTCATCAAGAACTAGAATTCCCTTTTCTGTCAGCTTCCGTGACATGAGGCTGCGTTCCCTGCCCAGCTCAAAAGCGGCGATGAACTTGAAGGCGTCCTCGGCCTTGAAGATCTTTGGAGCAAGGGCTTCTCTCAGAGCGCTGTCCTTCATGGAGACGCAAAGGACAAGATGTCTGGGGTGCAGGAGAGGAATGCTTTTCAGGATGCTGCGTGACTGCTCTTCATCAAAAAGATCGGTAAAAATAATGATGAGAGACCTCTTGATGTTTTTTGTGGTCAGATATTTCACCAGCTCGATATAATCAACATAAAGCATGCTGGGCTCTGTCATATAGAGGGCTTCTATGATCCGGTTGACCTGACTGGTTCCCTGCTTTATGGGAATGAAGCTTTTGATGCTTTCCGCGAAAAGGCAAAGTCCTATCTTATCTCCAAAGCGCTGGCAGAGATAGGAAAGCATGAGCGTCGCATTTAAGGCGTACTCAAATTTGTTATAACGGCCGGCCATTCCCATCATCGACCGCCCGCAGTTCAGGCATACGAGCACGCTCTGGCTTTTTTCGATCTGGAACTCTTTGACAATGGGCCGGCTTTTTTTAGCTGTCGCCTTCCATGAGATGCTGTGGTAATCATCGTCTTTCTGATATTCGCGGAGTTTTTCAAACTCCCTTCCTGTTCCGACAAGATGGGCGATATGGATGCCGAAGTTTTCCAGGTGCTTGGCTCTTGCTATCGTTTCGTATCTGACAATGCCGAGAAGGTTAGGATAGACTTTGGCTTTCATTCGTGCCGGCAGAGCGTAAGATCGGATGGCAAATCCTGATTTTTTCTGCATGCGCACGTAAATATCGCCAAAAAAATATTCTCCGCGCTTCTCGGGCGTTGCAGAGTATACAAGCTTTTTTCTTGAAAAGGGATCAAGGGAGACAGAAAGGCTTTGAAAGTCGTAAGAAAAGCTTTCCGGCAGGGAGTCCCTTATTTCAACGGTAAGAGCATGTCGTGAAAAGTTGTTGACAATCAGGATGACAGCATTTTTTTGCGAGATGGAAAACTTTTTCGGTATTTTTCGCTGGACCGTGACGATATTTTTCCTTAGCACAAACCTGTATTCAAAAATCATTGCCGCGATAATAGCGGCATCGATGACAAAGACAGGTATGATGAAGAGGGAGCTGATAAAGGTTAAAAACGTCCCGGCTGTCATCAGCATAAAAAGAAAAAGCGTTTGCCTAGTCGGTATCACCGCGGCACCTCGATATCATTCAGGAGCGACGCAATGACATCATCTTCCTTCAATCCCTCGATTTCGACTTCGGGCTTGAGAATGATCCTGTGGCGAAGGATAGGGTAGCTCATCGTTTTTACGTCATCCGGCGTTACGAACGTTCTTTCCCTGAAGAGAGCTTGTCCTTTAGCGGCCATAAGAAGGCTTATCGATGCTCTTGGGCTGGCTCCCAGGATAGTATAGTCCGAGGAGCGGGTGGCGCGGACGATCTTCAGCATGTATTCCTGGAGCTCTTCGGACACCGTTATCTGGCTGAGGCTCTGCCGGATGTCCAGAATAGCCTGCTGGTCGAAGACAGGCTCGATCCCGGAGCTTTCCATGTTCATGAAGTCCCTTCCTTTGTGCGTCATGGACAAAATGATTTTTTCATCTTCATATTCCGGATAAGACATGAGGATCTTCATCAAAAACCTGTCCCTCTGAGCTTCAGGAAGCTCGTACGTGCCTTCCTGTTCAATAGGATTTTGTGTGGCGAAAACAGTAAAGACCGGGGACAGAAAATAAGGTGTCCCGTCAATGGTGACCTGTCTTTCCTGCATGACTTCAAGAAGGGCTGATTGGGTTTTTGCAG
>JAFGJP010000026.1 GCA_016929035.1 Candidatus Auribacterota bacterium
GTCAGGGTATAGATCGGCTCTGCCCCATCGTCCTCGAAAACACGTATTTCGACCTTCAGGGGATCTGAATCTTTATCAATGATCCTTTCAACGCGCCATTTCGTGTCATTGATCTCTGCAGGCGGTTTGTCCAGAGGAGGAAAATATTCCGGACTTTTGAGCGCTCTCAGGCGGTCTTCAGGAAGGTTGAAGTTTTTTATCTTTTCCATGTGTTCCCGCGCGATGCTTACAGCGGTCGTATTGACCTTGGCATCGTTAATGCTTTCCATGGCAACGGTGAACATCTTCATAAGGGGTATAAAGATAACAGCTATCAGCGTCATCGCCACAAGTATCTCAACGAAAGTAAACCCCGTTGAAGAACGTTTCTTTAACAGGAATATAGAATGGAAAAATCCTTTCACAAATTTCTTGCCTTTTCTTTTTTTCTTCCACTCAGTCTTTTCTGAATTCTTTAACGGGGTAAATCCTTTTTCTATATTGTTATTCATGGCGTCAGTTTGAATCATAGATTATCGCGACCGTCCGCGATACATCGTTATACGTTCCTGTTGAAATAATCTCTTTTGTCTCAGGGTTGTGAGAAGCCGTGAAGTATCCGCCGCCGATCTCATATTTTTCAATGTTTCCAAGGCCGTTGTTCTCTGTGTCTTTTTTCATCTTGAGCTCCCAGAGAGAATAGCTTAGCCCGCCTTCAGCGATGTAAAGAGCCCTTGTTCTGTCCATTTCGAGCTCGTACTGGATAAAGCGGGAATAGACCATGCCGAGAAGAATGCCGCCGAAAGTCGCCAGGAAACTGAAAATAATAATAACAAGGATAAGAATGCTTCCGCGGAGACTCTCTTTATTCTTTTGGCAAGAGCGGGACATAGTCAACCTGCCGGGGGGATGGAGCATCACCACTCGCTTGGCTTTTCACCCGCATATTCGTCCCAGGTGGCATCCAGAGGAGTTGTGATATCAACGACGACTTCTGCCGTGTCCTTGAAGTAGGTCCATCCTCCGTTGTTTGATAGAGTTTCTGTTGACATCTGGACTTCGGTCGTGTTGTTCGGTTCTTCACTTATCGACTCTTCTGGCATTTTAGCAATGAATGTCTTCTTGACGCCCTTGTCCAGGTATGTCTCTTTTGAAAGCTCATTAAGGCTTTCGGGATAACGACCTTTCTTTGCTCTGAATAGCGTGATGGAAGTTCGCAGCGCGTTCAGGTTGCTTTTCGTTGCGGTGATTTTTGCCTCTGAATCAAAGCCTACGATGTTCTGGATGACGACCGTGGCCAGGATGGCGATGATGGTCATCACGATGAGGATTTCGACCAGTGTAAAACCTTTCTGAGATTTCATATGACCTTCCCGTTCGTAACAATATTATATAGGTTCATATTAAAAAATACAAACTATTTTGTACCCTGAAACCTATTGCTGTTTTTCCCTGATTTTCTGTATCTTTGAAAGATAGCTGAGCGCTTTCCGCGCATAGCGGCTTTCTGGATAATCCTGTACGATTTCCTGGAATACCGCTTCTGCGTCATCATAGCGCTTGAGATACTTGTAATAGATTTTCCCCGCCCTGTAAAGAGCTTCGGGAGGATACTTTGTCAGCCCTTTGTAGTCTCTTGCTACCTGGAGATAGTAAGCGATGGACCTGTTGAAAAGCGCGATTTTCCTTTCATCCCCTACTCTGTGGGCAAGCGATTCAAGGCTTTTGGCCTTTTTGAAGTAGCTGTCGGCCGTATCCTTGTCCTCTTCTATCTCATCCTTGTAATCCCTGATGTCATCCTTCTTCTTTGCCTCGGAAAAATTGCTGATCATCTTTTTTTCTGTCTCTTTGGCTTCCAGGTTCCGCTTGGCGTCATAGTCTGTGGCTTCAGACATGGTCGATTCGGTCCTGAATGTTCCCTGCTGGAGGATCCTTGGAGTGAGGAATATGACGATCTCATTTTTTGTCCTGTCAAAGCTTTTATGTCTGAACGGAATGCCGATAATCGGGATAGAACCGAGAAGAGGCACTTTTCGGACGGTTTTGACTTCATCATCTTTGATCAGCCCTCCGATGATAACGGAATGGCCGTCCTTGACACGGACGTTTGTCTCAGCCTGCGTGGTCGAAAACCGCTGCTGGGTTTCCGTGTAAACGGAAATATTGCTTATTTCAGGCCTGATATGCATGGTCACATAGCCGTTATTCGAGATTTTCGGCGTCACGTAAAGCTTGATGCCCACATCTTCGAATCTCACGGATTCTGTTGTCCCGGTCGTTGTCTGCGTCTGCTCGCGGATGCCGACCTTTTCGCCGATGACGATCGAGGCCTGCTTATTGTCGAGCGTCGTGATGCTCGGAGCAGAAAGAATGTTGGCGCGCTTGTCCTGAACAAGAGCATCGATGGCGGCGCCGATGCGGATCTTTTCAGCGATGCTCGCAAACTCCGCAATGCTCAACTGCCCACCTGTAAGTGACGATGCGTTTACGCCCGCATCTGATGCAAGATCAAACGTGGTTTCTCCACCCTGGTAGAGATTCTGGTCGTCTGAAGGCCAGTTCTCGCTGATCAGGTTGCCGTCTTCATCGTAAACCAGGTTTCCATCGCCGTCCCTGGCCCAGTTCTCAGCTTTATACTGGGAATATTTTGTTTTCCAGCGAAGGCCCAGTTTCTCCAGGTCTCCGATCTCCATTTCAATGATCTTTGTTTCGATCCTCACCTGGAAAGGCGGCTGGTCGATCTGGCTTATCAGCGTTTTTGCTCTTTCGATATTTTTTCTGTAGTCTGTGATAACGAGCTCATTCAGCTTTTCATGGACTTTGACATCGCCTTTTTCGCTGATGAGCTTTTCCACCATATCCTTGACTTCGTCGGCATTGGCGAAATTGACGACGATGACATCAGAATCCAGTATCTCATCTCCTTTTTCAACGAGGATGATGTTCCCTTTTTTGCGATACTGGTAGCCGTTGACCGTCAGAATGGCGTCTAGAGCCTCTTCGAGCCCGACATCCTTCAGCTGTACGGTGACAGTTCCCTGTACGTCTTTTCCCACAACGATGTTGACTCCACCGATGTCTCCCAGGGCTCGGAGAACATCTCTGATCTCTGCGTCTCTGAAGCTGATGGTGATAAGTCCGGAGCTTTCTCCCAGCGATCCGGTTTGAGCGAAAGCGGAACCGGCCGAAATCCATATCACCAGGAGTCCGAGAAAGACTTTAATAAAAGGTTTTTTCAAACGTTTCATTTTAATCTCCTTATTCGTTTTCTTCTATATTGACAACCACTTTGCCCTGGCTGCCGCTGAAGACGACTTCTTTTTCTCCGATGGAATCGATCATGAGGTTCCCGACGGCGTCGCCAGATTTGTAAATATCTCCCCCTATAATGACGCGCGATTTTTCCCCCATCTGGATAATGCCGTCTATCCTGATATCAGGCGTCTCGTCAGAGGCGGATTTTTCGACATCTGTCGCATCTTCGCTGAAGAGCGTCCTGGAAAAGACGTTCGTCTTGATGGTTTCCGGGAATTCTCCGTTTAGCCTGGGCTGAAATTTTTCTTTTCTCTGGCGCTTTCCTGTTTCCGAAAAAAGCGCCTTCAGCTTGAGAGAGCTCTGCAGGTATCGTGATTCCCCGTCATCCATAAGAACGATGCTGGCTGTTGATACGGACGACGAATCAGAAATGCCGTGGACGTAATAAACATAATCGAGTATGGAATCCAGAGATCCCTTGATCTTAATGGAAAATTCTTTTTCCTTGTAAGGAAGTTTTTTCTTGCCCTCTTTGCCTGCCTCTTCCGGCTGAGCTATCGGCTTGATCGACATAAAGTCGAGCTTTTTGTCCTTTTCGAAAACGGTCAGACAGCCAAGAAAGACATCGAAGTCAGACTCCGTCGGAATGCCTTCTTCGTATTTGGCTTCCTGCTTTTCCAGATCGTTCTTTTTCTTCTTGTTGTCCTGAAGCTTGGCCGTTATTTCCTCGAGGTTGGGGATCTCTGTCTGGGTTATCTCGATTTCGTTCTGTATTCGCTCGACCTCAGACTGAAGATTGTGGATTTTCATCTTTTTGATCTTGTAGCTTTTTTTGTAAAACCAGACCCCGATGAGCGTCATGATGAGAAGCAGGACAAGAAAGAGCATTCTTTTGTTGATGTTGACTTTTTTCAGATCTATTTTCATGTTTTTCCGCTATAAAGGTTTCCCGTTATATATTTTTGTCGTTAGTTTGAAGCTGATGGGATACGCTGTTTTTCCCTCTGCCGTTTTTTCCATGAACTCGAAGTTTGTGTTATAAAAGAATCGCGAGTTGTTCAGGCTTTTCATGTACTGACTGACAATCGTATTGTTGACGGCGTCGCCGCGAAGCACGAGCTTGTCTCCTTCAAAAGAAATGATGTTAAGCACAACATCCGGATGAGGGACAAGGTTGATGACTTCGGCAACAAAATGCGCGGGGTTGACTTCAGAGAGCTGATAGTTTTTCAGGTCTTCAAGCTTTCTCTTCATGATCAGGATCTGTGCCTCAAGGTCTTCGTTTTCCTTGACCTTCTGAGCTTTGATGTTGAGAAGGTCCCTGTTGTTCCTCTCGACCTGTTCCTTTCTCTCCTCTTCTTTCACAACGAGCTTTCTCAGGGAAGAGAGGTTGTTAAGCTGGTATCTGTGGATGAGGAAAAGGGCAATAAAAAACGCAAAGAGAACAAGAAAAGCCCCAAAAACGGAGAAAAGCCTCTTGGCCACCGTCTTGTAGGAGATGAATTCTTTTTTTCCTCCCTCTGTCAGTTCTCCTGGAAGAAGGTTGGCTGAGTCCCAGTTAATGCCTCTGCGTGTCCAGAGAAGCCCGCCCGCGGCGGTCGTTACATAAGCTGAGACTGATTCCGGGGCATCAGGTTCAGGAACAAGTTTTTTTGAGACAGAAAGCCGTCCTTCGAAAGACAAAGGCGTGATCTCGATATTCAGGCGGTCTTTGACAAAATCTTTGAAGCCCTTCAGCTGAGAGGCGCCGCCTGTCATGTAGACTTTGTCGAAAGTAGTTATGTTGGATCGGGTGACCTGGTAAGAAAAGTATTTTAGAGAATACTGGATGTCTGAAAGCATTTTTTCACAGTTAGAATTGATGATGTTGACCGATTCGATGATGTTATCGCTGAGAACATCAGCGGAAAGCCCGTAGTGTGTTTTATATTCTTCGGCTTTAGCTGGCTCTATTTTGCAGTAGTCTTTAACGGCCTTTGTCAGAAGATGGCCGTTGAGCGAGATCCGGCGGTTGAAAACGATCTCTTTTTTATAGATAATTGAAAGATTTGTAAAAAGAGCGCCGAAGTTCATCAGGATGTATGTTTTGTCCGGATCAAAGTAGCCCATCCTGTCAAGAAGCCTGAAGTCGCATAAGATCGGTATGTCGCAGCCGAGAGTCCTCAGTTTGGCTTTATGCAGGACCCTTGCGATCCTTTCATAAGGCTCGCGTGAGCATACTCCGGTGACAACATAGATGCCTTCTTTATCGGAGTCAGGGGGATTTTTACAGATGATAAAATCAAAGAGCGTATCTGCCGGATCAAGCTTGAGGCTTCGGGAGATCTCCCATTTCACAGCTTCAGAGACTTCATCGTAAGGCATCTTGGGAAGGCTGAAATTCTGTATGGTCAGAGAGGGATCAGACAAAGTAAAAACCACGTACCCCTGGATGTTGAATTTTGA
>JAFGJP010000208.1 GCA_016929035.1 Candidatus Auribacterota bacterium
GGGAAAGCAAAGGAGATTTTCTTTTGTTCGTGCGGCACGAAATATGAGACAGAAAAAAGTGGATCCCCACGGGCTGACACCCCAAAGGCAAAGCCTGACTGCTACCTCTTTTTCAGTGTTTCTACAGCTCTCTCCAGGATCTCTTCATCCTTCTCCATCTCAATATCAGGAACAATCCCGGCTTTTTCAAACACGTTTCCAAGGGGAGTAATATAATACGTCGTTGTGAGCCTGAGGGCCGAGCCGTCTTCAAGCGGATAAATACTGCTGATGGTTCCTTTCCCGTATGTTTTTTCACCAAGAAGTATGGCTCTTCCGTTATCCCGTAATGCAGCTGCCAGTATTTCGGCTCCTGCCGCTGTCCCGTTATTAATAAGCACAGCTATCGGACCACCAAAATATTTCTCCTTCTGTGATGCAAATAACATCTGCATGTTTTTGACTCGGCTTTTTGTTTTTGCGATCATGCAGCCTTTGGGAAGAAAAAGCTCAGCAACTCCGACTGAGGATGCAAGAAGTCCTCCGGGATTGTTTCTCAAGTCCAGGACAAGGGCTTTCATTCCTTTCTTCTTCAGCGCTGATAAAGTCTGCTTCAGTTCTTCAGGGGTTATTGTGCTGAACATCGACAGTCTGACATATCCTGCCCTGCGGTCCAGCATTCTGGGCTGATGGACACTTGTGATCTTGATTTGTGAACGAACAAGCGTGACAATGCGTGTTTTTTCTTCATTATCCCTTTCTATATTCAGAGTGACCCGGGTGCCCGGCTCGCCTCGCAGCCTTTTAACAGCCTGCGGAAGTGTCATCCCTTCCGTAGATACGCCATCGATCTGCATGATCCTGTCACCGGATTTCAAACCTGCATGAAAAGCCGGAGTCCCGTCTATCGGTGTAACCACTGTCAGAACGCCCTCTTTCACCTGTATCTCCACGCCTATTCCGGCAAAACTGCCTGATGTTTCCGTCATGACTTCATCATACTGTTCTTTAGTCAGATGCATGCTGTATGGATCAAGCTGGTTGATCAGGTCCTCTACATCCGGCGCTTTTGATGTGTTAATCGCGATCTCATGGATATAATTTTCTTTGATAAGACGTACGATCTGATCATAGACGGGACTGTCGATAAGGTTAACGCTTCCCTTCTGCTCGATCTTCCCGCCCTTTTCCCTGATAAGGGAATACGCGACTTTATCCTGTATCTGAAAAAGCCCCAGTCCTTCTATCAGGCCAGTCTCCTCAACGGCTTTGGATATCTCTCCGCTTTCTGTATCGACAAACCTGGCCGTTATGCGAATGAAATCACCTGATCTCTGAAACGCGCCGAGGACCAGCAAAGCGGCGCCGTGCAGCTTCCCGGCTTCAATCGCCGTCGTTTCGTCAGCGAGATCTTTTCTCTGTGTAAAATGTATCTCTTCAAGTATTTTCTGTATGTTCATACGTTCAAGGGTCGGGATGCCGGCATTGATAAACTTGGTCGTCAGCGTTTCTGAAATAGCGCTTTTCAGCCAGTCAAGGCTTTCATCACGAGTCAGGTTTTCAAAAGGAAGGACCGCGACCTTTTTTTCTTCTGCCAAAACTGCAGTGGCAAAAAACAGGACAGCAAAAACGATACATATTTTTCTCATAATCATATTATAGGAAATAAGCTAAAAAGCTCACAGAGAAAAAGCAGATTTCAGGTTTTCCCTTACTGAGTTTATCTTGAGTTTATCGAAGGGCTCAGCACAAGTGTTCTCTCTGCGGCGAATAATCTTTTTCTCTTTTCTTTACAATTTCAAATTTCACATTTCAAACTTTAAATTTCTTTTAACTCATTACCAAAATTGACTTTTATTTTCCTGGTTCTGTTACCTGTCTTTTGTCTTCTGATTCAAAAACAGCCTTCCATGTCTGAATATATCCTTTTTTCTCGATAAGCATGCCTTTTTCTATGCGGGAGTACTTGATCTTTGTCCCATTCTCGATCCAGATGCCATGCTCCATGTCTCTTATAACAGCCCCGTCCCATACAAGAAAATTCTCCAGAAACAGAAAGGGACTCCCTTCGCTCCCCTCAAAATCCATCCGTGTATTCCTGCTTTTGAGGATGGCCTTGAACATAAGAGAACTTCCTCCGGGACTACCCTGATGTATCTTGTCGACAGGCTGAAACTGAAAGTCTGCAGGCGGCAGGTTCTCTCCTCTTAAAATATTCAGTGCTGTTTCGCATGATAAAATGTACTCAGACAATTTTTTCTCACTGAAGCCAATTTCCAGAGCTTTCTTATAATAACCAAGCGCATTTTCATAATTCCCGAGGATTTTCATGTAAAAATGGCCGATTTCAACAAATGTCTTATTGAAACGATTGTCCTCTGGACAGATGGAGGCAAGCTTCTCGTAACTTTTTTCAGCTTCTTCATATTTCTTCAGCATGGCTTCAATAAAAGCCTTGTAATACCACGCATTGAAATCATCCGGATAATACTCTGCTATCTTGTTCCAGTATACGAGAGACTCTTCCTGCTTCAACTGGCCAAAATACATCTTTGCCATCATTTCGAGGGTGAATTTATTTTGAGGATTAATCTCGAGTACCTTATTGAAGCATTCCGCGGCCTCATCATCTTTTCCCTGGTTAAAAAAATCAAGCCCTTTGTTGAAGAGCTCAAACTCCTCCTGCTCATCAGCCAGAGCAGGAATAAGAAAAAACATGAAAAATAAAACAAAAAATATTCTTTTCATACCATTCTCCATAATATCTTATTCGTACTTTGTGCGAATAAAACAGGTTTCAGGTTTTCGGTTTTGTGTTCTTACGTTTTTTTATCTCTTTATTTGATTAAAACCTGGAACCCATCACCTGACACCGAGCGAAGCTAACATCCTGCTTCCTTCATCCTTCGTTCCACTATCTTTATCTTTTTCCTTCTGTCTTCTCTTTTTCTTTTTATCGTGTATCTTGAATCTTTTTAACTTACTTCTAAGTTCTTATTTTATTACTTAGTATTTTCGTCCTTCGTCCGAGTCATGAACTCCACGCAGTTCATGACGAACGTCCCACGTCTTTCTTTTTTCATTTTACGGACATAACGGCTGCTTCGTAGCCTATGGCATAACAACAGTTCTTCTTGCGCTTCCTGTGTTCCCGTCATTGTCTCTCACGGTGAACGTAATCGTATGGGTGCCGTTAGAAAAAACGTGGAGAAAACTGTAGGGCAGAACTATCGGCCAGGAACC
>JAFGJP010000209.1 GCA_016929035.1 Candidatus Auribacterota bacterium
ATCACATCGCTTGTCGAAGAAAAATGTCCCTGCGGCCGGACGTTTAAAAGAATAAGCACGATTTCCGGCAGGACAGACGGGCGAATCGTTATTGACGGCATTTCTATTCTGCCGCAGCACATTGAAAAGATTCTTTCCTACTTTGAGCATACGACAAAAAATTACCGCCTGATCATTGACAGGGAAAACAACCGCGACCGGATTGAGATCGACGTCGGGGTGACAAGCGAGCTTTTTGTCGATGAAATGAAAAAAATGGAAGCCATCAAATCAGAGATCAAGCTGGAAATCCTGAAAAATCTTAAGATCAATGCAGTTATCAAGCTTGTCGAGCCGAAGACTATTCCTTATCCCTGGAAGCCGGGAAAAAACATCATCGACAGGCGCTACTCTCAAAAAGAATGGGTGAAAGAAACAGGATATACTCTGCGAACAGACGACTGACCTGCTTATTTTATAAAAAACTACTCTCTTTTTTCTCTGTGTGCTGTGGTTAAATAATGAAATAATCTGCGCTTTAGCGCTCCTCTTTAAACTTTCAATTTTTCACTTTTCACTTTAAACTTAAAAAAATGTCCGGCCAGTTGTCGTTTCCTGTGTGAAAGGTGACCCGCGCCGATTCTTCGGCAGGCGTTCCGACTTTCCAGAGGAAAATCTCATAATCAGCTGTATCATGCTCATGCCCGCTGGAGCTTGCTCCAAGCACCATATACCGGCCTTCTGCGTCTAATTTAGGAAAATACTGGTGTGTGAACGGTTCAGGCAGATCGAGAAAAAGCTGCTTTTTCTTCTCAGCCAAGATGTACTGATGGACATCTTCGCTTTCAACAAAATAGAGAAAAAAGGAGTCAGGCGACCAGGCGATCTGACAGCCACGCCCCAACGAAAAAAGCTCTCCTTCAAGAGGCACGAGGGCCATGTCATATCTTTCTCCCCGCAGGGTGACGGCCAGCTCTTCGAAAACAGAATTGAAGTGAGGCGTTTCAAGAAAAACGCCTTCAGGCAAAGGGAAGCGGCCGGCTTCGAATAAAACCGTCATCTTTTCTTTTTCAAGATCGAATTCGGCAAACATGGTTTCCTTATACTGAAAATACAGCTTTTTCCCATCCTCTGACCAAGTGGGAGTATTCGCATAATTGGCGATAAACGTTTCTTTTTTTGTATTCAGATCCATCACGTAGACATCCCAGTGAAGGTAGTCGCGCTGGGAAACCCACTCTGACTGGGATCTGCAAAAGACTATTTTTTTTCCGTTCGGAGATATCCGGGGGAAATATTCTGTAAAGGGGTGGTCTGTCAGCCGGTATATTGAAAGTTCCGGAAGCTTCATCATAAAAATATCATGACTTCCATCTCTGTTTGTCGACCAGACGATAAATCCATTTAAATTTCCTGTCAGCTTTTTCAGCTTTTCTCTTTCCTGGGCGGAGGGGAAAACCTTTTCTCCCTTCGCCGGCGCTGCGAGGGCTCCTATCTTTTTGAAACTCCTTGCTTCAAGCCCGAGAAAAAGCAGGACAAAAAGAACCGCTGATACAGCGGCAATTTTCTTTATCAATGACAGCCTCTGTTTTTTTGACCTGTCCATGACCGACCGGTATCCCAGAAAAAGAAAAAGAATAAACGCCAGAAGGCCGAGCGAATAGTCAAAAAACTGGCTGATAATATGGACGGCAAGAAGAATCAACATGGACTGGGCCGCAGAAAATCCCAAAACCGTCAGGGCCGTCACACCGCCGGCCTCATAGGGGCCGAATCCCAGGAAAGACGGAACCGGTATGGCCGCGGCGCCTTCGGCCGTTATCAAAGACAAAAAAATATCTCCGGGATTCGCCTGCGCAAGCTGGGGAGAAAACGGAAGAGCCACAGCAAGAAAAACAAAATAAAATCCCATGTATTTGCCTATTCTGACGGCGAAAGAAAGAAAAAGAGTGTGTATCAAGGATTGAACACTTTTCATTTTTTCAATGGAATCAGCTAGGCGGTGAAGAAAGACAAAAGTATTTTCAAGATATCTCTTGTTCTTAAATTTTTCCTCCAACCACGCGAATACACGCAAGAATATCTTTAGCCCGTAAAAAAGGCAAAACCCTAGAAATAGGATACCCGCCACCATGGCCATGACAGTCTGCCACACGCTTATCTCAAGACCGCCCCTTAAAGCATAATGAATAATCAGAAGAAAAAAAATAAAAGAAAGTGCCAGAATGTCGAAGAAAAAGCTCAGAGCCAGCGAGGACAGCGCGTTATGTCCGCTTACGCTGTACCCACGGTTGAGAAGAGCGATATAGCCCAGCTCTCCTGTCCTTGCAGGTAAGATGTCAACACACATATTCCTCACAAGCGTGACGAGAAACATATGAAAAGGCGACGGGATATTCTTTTCTCCGCTTATTCGAAGGATGAACCGGTAGCGCCACGCTCTGAAAAAAGCCTGGAGCAGAGAAAAGAGAACATAAAACGTGATAAGCACAAGGGAAGCCTTCTGAAGAATATAAAAAAGATGTCCTTTGTTGATGCTTCTGTCCAGTGCCGTGACAAGCCGGAACGTGAGGCTCAGGACAAGCAGAGAAACGATAGCGGAAATCAAAAGCTTTCCAAAAATTTTTGTCTTTTCCATAGGCACGGCTATTGTTCCACTTTTCAGTTTATTCTATAGCTTGGATAATTGTATTAAAAAAAATATTCAAAGAGAAGGATAAATCCTTAATTATTCTATAACTATCTGGAATTCATTGTCATACATAGTCAAAAATCTTTTTGATTTTTCTTGACTAAATTATTCTTGCCTTATATTATTAGGTTTGCCTAACTTTTGGAGGTTTTCCATGACAGTAAAGATAACACCCGCTCTCGAAGATTATCTTGAAAGCATTCTGATTATTCAGGAGAGGGGTAATGTGCCCAGGGTCAAGGATATTGCGCGCATGATCAACGTCAAGGCTCCGTCTGTCATCGAAGCTCTTTCACATCTTCAGAAAAAAGGACTCGTTGTGCATGAGAGATACGGATATATCGAGATGACCTCCAAAGGGCTAAAAAAAGCCAAAAAGCTCTATGGGCGGCACCTCCTTTTGAAAAAATTTTTTCAAGATGTCCTCGGGCTGGACAAGAAGCTGGCTGAAGAGGATGCCTGCCGTATAGAGCACTATCTCAGCCAGGAAACTCTTAACCGCATGCTTTCTTTTATCAATTTCATCGAGGATCATCCTGAGGAAAAACCTGACTGGCTGTCGGATTTCCAGTCGCTGATAGAAGGAAACCATAAAGGATAGCTCAATGAAGAAAGAAACAACAACACTTAACCGTATCCGGGAAGGCATGCAGGCAAAAATTGTCCGTATCGATGCCGGGCGCGGGCTCAATCTGCGGATTAAAAGCCTGGGCATCCTCGAAGGCGATACGGTCAAGGTTATTCATAATACGAGCGGCCCGATTATCATAGCCAAAGGCGGCCTGCGGCTCGCCCTCGGCCGCGGCATGAGCCAGAAGATCATTGTTGAGGAAATATAGTCAACGCGGATGACCGCAAATCAAACGCAGAGGGTCGCGGATACGATTGACGCAACTCAAATATAGATAGTCGCTGATGACAAAAAAAGAGAAGATAGAAAATGGAGAATAGAAAAGAAAAAAATTCAGGATACAGGATTTACGGTGAACGATATTTTTACATTATTCGTCTTGTATCATATATCCTGCATCTTGTATCGAATACCGGACATTGATGATTGTATCTGCGAAAATCCGTGTTCGAACTGTGTTAACCCCGTTAGAGAATCTTCTCTAACGGGGTTAATCTGCGTTCAACCAAAGGCTGACAATGGAATACAAAATTGCACTTGCAGGAAATCCGAACTCCGGAAAGACAACCCTCTTCAATCAACTGGCCGGAGCCAGGGAGAAAATCGGCAACTGGCCGGGTACAACCGTTGAGCGAAAAGAGGGTAAGATAAGGTCAGGCAACTCAGATGCGACAGTTGTTGATCTTCCCGGCATCTACTCTCTCAGCGCCTATTCTCTTGACGAGCGTATTGCCCGTGACTTCCTTGTGAAAGAAACTCCGTCTCTTGTCGTTGCCATCATCGATGCTTCTCAGCTGGAAAGAAACCTCTATCTTGTCATCCAGCTTCTGGAGATGGGGCTGAACATCGTGTTGGCTCTGAACATGATGGATATTGTCGAACAAAGGGGTATGGAAATCGATGTTCAGGAGCTGGAAGAGATTCTCCATATTCCTGTTATCCCCACCGTTGCTTCACAGGGAAAGGGCGTTGATCAGCTCAAAAAAGTCATATTCTCTCGTCTGGACGCAAAGCCGCCTACCCTTCATATTGACTATGGAGACATTGATGACACCCTGCATGCTCTTGAGGCTTTTCTTGAAAAAGAAAACATATCAGTTTCTACAAACTACAAGACCCTGGCCCTGAAGATCCTTGAAAATGACCCTATCGTTTTTGAGAAGCTGAAGACATCCCCTCATCTTCAGAAAATTAAAAATGTACTCACAGCGGCTAAAAATCAGCTGATCGAAGATCCGGAGTCGTATCTTTTGGAAAGGCGGTATGCTTACATCCGAGGCCTTGTGCATGAGTGCACGACTCATCACCTGACGCTCGAGCAAAGGCTCACCCTTTCAGACAAGATAGACAGAGTCGTGACCAACACATATCTCGGAATCCCCATATTCCTTTTTTTCATGTTTCTTCTCTTCACTCTTGTTTTTAAGATCGGCCAGCCTCTTGTCGACCTGATGGATGTCTTCTTCAGCTTTCTGGCCGACGCGTCTTCTCATTTGTCCCTGCAGCTCGGTTTACCTGAATGGTTTGCTTCTCTTGTTTCCGACGGGATTATCTCGGGAGTCGGCAGCGTTATTGTCTTCCTGCCCTATATTCTTCTTCTCTTCCTCGGCATCTCCTGCCTGGAAGATTCCGGTTATCTGGCCAGAGGCGCTTTTATCATGGACCGCCTCATGCACGCCCTTGGCCTTCACGGAAAATCTTTTATTCCCATGCTGCTCGGCTTCGGATGCACCATTCCCGGCATCATGGCCGCAAGAACCCTTGATTCAGAAAAAGACAGGATCATCACTATACTCATTCTTCCGCTTATGAGCTGTTCGGCGCGACTCCCAGTCTACACGCTTTTCGCCGCAGCCCTTTTTCCCGGATACCAGGGAGCGGTTGTCTTTTCCCTGTATCTGCTGGGAATACTTCTCTCTATTCTCATGGCGCAGCTTTTTAAAAACATCCTCTTCAAGGAAGAATCGGCTCCTCTTGTCATGGAGCTTCCTCCCTACCGCCTGCCTAACGGAAAAAATATCATAACCCACATGTGGATCCGCGCTCTTCTGTTTCTCAAAAAAGCCGGTACGATCATTTTTGCCGCTGTGCTTCTGATATGGATCCTGGCTTCCCTCCCTGCTGGTGTTGAATACGCATCCAAAGAAAGCGTTATCGGAAAAATCGGACAAATAGCTGCCCCTGCTTTCAAGCCGGCCGGATTTGGCGACTGGAAAGCATCCGTCTCCCTCATAACAGGCATCATTGCCAAGGAAAACGTTGTAGGCACCCTAGGTACGCTTTATGGCGTGGAAGAGGAAGGCCTTATCAAGGTCCTGAGGCAGCACTTTACTCCTCTTTCGGCCTATGCTTTTCTTGTGATGACTCTTGTCTACATTCCCTGTGTCGCGACCATAGCGACCATCAAAAACGAGCTGAACTGGAAGTGGGCAATGCTTTCTGTAGCCTATACGCTTGCGCTGGGATGGATCTTAAGCGTGCTGTTCTATCAGGTGGGAAGTCTTGTCCTTTAATTGCTATAATACAAAAATTGCGTTAACCTGCTGACTTTGTATTTCAAACATAAAGAATTAAATCACATCAATAAAATCCGAAATCCTAAACTCTAAATTCGAAACAAACAAATTCAGATTTTCGAATATCAAAATTTTTGACTCTTTAACACCTTACCCCTGTAACACGTTAACAATTTTTTCTTCGTTTTGCTTCGTATCCATTCATGGCTAAAATCAAAATCATTGTGTGTCAGCACACCTTCAAAA
>JAFGJP010000210.1 GCA_016929035.1 Candidatus Auribacterota bacterium
AACCTACGCTTGAGAATTTCACAAAATCAACTAACAGATATTTTTATTTCTGTCATAGGCAGTAGATATTCGTCATTGCGATTAACAAAAAAAATTTGACTTTCGGGTAAAAAGATATTAAATCATACTAGGGTATATTTATGTCTTGTTTATAAATTCACAGGGGGGCTTATGAAATCTACTAAAAAGAGAAAAAACGCTTTTACAATTATTGAACTTATGATTGTCGTAGCCATTCTTGGACTTCTGACCGTTATAGCCACGCCAGGGATACTCCAGGCAAGACTCAGAGCAAGAGAAAACACCTGCAGGAACAATATGCGGGTCATTGCTCATGCCATAGAGCAGTACAGCCTTGAATATAATATAACCAGCAATACGTTTGTCAGTCTTTATAACGATAATATCATGCCAGCTACAGATGTTCGAAAAGCCGAGCTTTTCGTTCCTAAATACCTGAAGTGCCCGGAGGCTGATGCGACGTACGGCGAGGTCAATAACTCAAACCTTAATGTCACGTGCCCTGTCACAACTCCAGGAAGAAGTCACGGGACATTTGGCGATGTCATCTAAAGTCCATGCCAATGGTCTATAGTCGATAGTTTTTAAATTGCTGTTGCATGATCACGGTTATCGGATCTTTATCGTCGTGCCTCGACTTTAACCAGTCAACTCATAAACCATACATGTCCTCATTCTTTTCCTTCATCTTAATCAAGAATCACTTTATCATCAAGTCCCTGTGTGGATTTTTGAAGCGTTTCGTCCATTGAAAAGGCTTTTCTAAACAGCTCCTCTGCTTCTTTCTCTTTTCCTGTCTTCTCCCTGCAAATCCCCATATTGTAAAAGGAAATCGCACGAAGATTTTTTACAGATGATAGAGACGTGATTTTCTGAAAGGCAAGGAAGGCTGAATCATAGTCTTTCAGATAAAAGTCCAGGAGGCCTTTGTAAAAAAGAAGCGTTGTGTCCCTGCGCTTGATCTTCAAGGCCTTTTGAATATATGCAAGGGCTTCGCTGTATCTCTCCTGCTTCATGGAGATCCTTGCAAGGCCCAGTAGAGACAGGACATCTCTGGGATTGAGCTGGCAGGCGTTCTGATAAAAGACTTCAGCGGCATTCATGTTTCCAAGGCTGAAATACACGTCACCGGCGCTCCTGTGGATGAAAAAAAGACCTGGATTGACTTTAATCGCTTCTGTGAGGTAAAGACCGGCAAGGTGGTTATAGCCGAAACAACTAAGGATTTTTCCATAGAGATAATGCTCTGTCGGGTCCCTGGCAAAATACGATTGCGACAGATTGATTTCTCCTGCCCTCTGCCTGATATCCTCTTCCAGATTTGCAAGCTTTTCATCCAGTACTGTTCCTAAGTCTTCTCGCGTTCCTTCCTTGAGAAGAACAAAGCCAGAATGACTGAAAAAGACAAGCCGCCAGCCCTTGAGATGAGAAAGAAAGCTGACAACTCTTTCTGCTCCCGGCTCAAAACGGAAAAGGATGATATCAAAATCCTCTTTCCTTATAAAATCTTCCAGAATTTTAACGTCTGACAGCACTTTGATAAATCGGTTAAAATGCTCATCGCCCATGACTTCCAGCCGCCCGTCGATGAAAACCTTTCTTTCCGGGTAAAAATAATAGATGGCGTAAGAGCCGGTCCCAATATCATTGAATATCTTTCCTCTGATGTCTTTTTCAATAATAAAGCGAACGATTCCTTCAGGATAGAAGAGATGATTGACCCCCAAACCAAACCGCTTCATGCTTGAATTCCGAATATAGTAGCGGTTGCTTGTAACCTGGATAATCATGAACAGAAAAACACAAATGAGGAAAATCTCAAGAGCAGCGTTGATGAATTTTGCGCCCCTTGCCATAGAATCCCTCTTCCATGATAGTCCCTTTGCGTACAGCTGACCCGCTCCATTGATGACAATCGGCAGGCTCGAGAGGACAAAAAGGTTGATGTTCCGGTTTGCCTGAAGGGAGAGAAAAAGCATAAGAACAGCGAAAAGGACATGGTGCAAAGGATACGTTCTGAAAAACATGATGATCAGCATAACGGTTAAAAAAGCATAGCCTTTGTAAAGCCCGTATCCTGATGAAGCGAAAGGAGAAATAAACTCCTTGATATTTAAGCGAAAAAGATTTTCTTCAGGCCCGATTCGCGTAAAAAGCTTTAATGGGAACAAAAGACCCTTGACGCCATAGGGATTAAGGCAAGAAACAGCAATAAGGGCAAGAAGGACTTTGCCTGCAAAAAAAATATTTTCCCTGCCTTTACTGGAAAGAAGAGCGTGCACTGACTTTTCTGTGAAAAAGCAAAAGACAAGGACTATTCCCAGAATAAAAAGGCCCTGCGTATTCACCCAGAGAAGCTGACTCAGCGCAAGAAAAAGAGTGGTTTTCTTCTTTCCAAGCTTTTCTCGGTTCTTTAAAACATTCAAAAAGATAAGAAGATAAAGGTAGGAAAGCACTTCCGGCCGAATAAAAAAGCGGCTTTCCATGATCATGACGCCAAAAAAAAGTACCGCAAAGACAATAGCTGGAGATACATCTTTCCCGGCAAGCCTTTTGACCAGCAGGAAAGTCGCTGTCATGATAATTGTCACGAAAATCGTCAAGCCGACAAAACCGAATGCCGTGTAGAGACCAAAGGAGATAACCTGAAAAATCCAGTGAAGGTCGATCCACTCGTTTCCTGAAACCGTATAAGTGAAAATATCTTTTCTGGGAACAGACAGGCTCCGGCAAATCGTCTCCCCGGTTTTCAGATGCCACCATATATCAAAATTAAATACCTTATGAATACAAAAAGAGACAAGCAGAACCCAGAAAAGAAAGCTGAGAGAATGCTTTAAAATATCATCTTTTTTGTGTAACATTAAATAAAAAAACAGTAAGATATTAAAGTTAGACTAATAACATAAATATAGGATAAATGCTTTCTTTTTTCAATAGTTATAGAAAGACACAGTTTATTTTCGCATCGATTCTCGCTTTTGTGTGCCTGGTTCTATTTTATTCACTAGATGTTTTTTTTCTTGCATTTATTCATTCTTTTATTTTGGTCATGCTGAAAGCTCTGGCACTTCTAGCATCCGTTGCTTCCCTGGCTGGAATCGGAATGCTTGCCGTGAGACGCAGCAAAGACAGCTCCGCTCCCGATATACTGATAGACTCCCTTTTTGCAGGAAGCCTTATCGTCTCGCAGCTTCTTTTTGTTCTCAGCCTTCTGGGTCTGCTTCATCAGTTTTCTATCATTATCCTGTTTCTTTTGGGAATTTTTTATTTTGTCTTTTTTCTCAGGAAGAACGCTAACGGGTTGCTGCACCTTTTCAAGGAGATCTCGTCATTTGTGCATTCGATCAAGGGACTCAGCCTCTTTGCCGCTATCCTCGCGTGCATTGCTCTTTTGATTCCTTTTCTTGCAGCGCTTTATCCGCCTTTTTTCTCTGATGAAATCTCTTATCATCTTCTCAACGCCCGTATGTGCCTCGAAGAAAAAGGTCTTGTTCCTGACGTGGAAAATCCCTACACGCTCTTTCCGATAAGTTTTGAGATGCTCTACGCCTATTCCATGGGTCTCTGGGGAGACAGTTTACCAAAGCTTCTCCACTGGTTCTTTCATGTCATCTCTGTCCTTCTTGTTTTCCGTATCGCCAGAAAGGGATTTTCCTCTTCAAGAGCCGTTCTTTGCGCTTCAATCTTCTCACTCACTCCTGTCATCGCTTTCTACTCGGCCACGGCCTTTATCACATCAGGCGTCACTGCCTTTTTTCTTGCATCCTTTGACAAGCTTCTTGACTTTTTGAAAAAAAGAAACAAAAGGGATTTCCTCCTTTTCTGCGCTTACAGTTTCTTCCTTCTTGTCATGCATCACAGCGCCGTCATGTTTATTTTGTCTTTTATCGTTATTATCGTTGCGGACAGATGGAAAAACAGATCTTTTGTCCTCGCTGGAAAAAAAGAAATTTTTAAAGCAGGCCTTTTATTTCTCGTGATCTCTTTTCCCTATTATGCCAGAAATATTTCGGTGACCAGTGATCCTTTTTACCCTGTTTTCGCATCCCGGCTGGGCTGCGAGGAGTGGAACTCCTTTGTCGATTACGCCATAACACGGCAGTTCTATTTCACAAAAGGCATGGGAAGAGGTATATTGAGCCTTCTTCTCCTTCCCGTCAATATCACGTTCAGGTTCAAAGCCTTCTCGACTTTAAACCATGATATGGGCATAGGGCCTCTCTATCTTCTGCTCATCCCTCTCCTTATCTTTCTGAAGGGGAAAAAAAGCTTTATTTTGCGCCCGATCACTATCACTTCTTTTTTTTGCATCCTCTTCTGGTTCTTCCTGATGCCCCACTTTGGGAGATTCCTTTTTCCTGTTATGGCTCTGCTCTGCATTCCTCTCGGGGCGTCTATCGATGAGCTATTGAATTTGAGGAATTCCCACCTATTCCTTAAAGCAGCAGGTTTTTTTATTGCTGTTGCCATGACCTTTAACGTTATCACTCTCGTTCAGACAGTTCATCCGTCTTACCTTCTTCTCCTTGTCACAGGACAGTTCAGCGACGAGGACTTCCTGAGGGAAGTCCTTGGGCCGGAATATCTCGCCGCCTGGTTTCTCAACAGACATCACGAAGAGAAAGATGGATATGTCGCTTTTTTCAAGGATTTCAGCCCCTACTACTGCCATCCCAGGAGCTACTCTTTTTACACGTCGCCCACTCTTTCTCAGACTTTTATGACCAAAGAGAGAATAGCCTTCATCAGCCAAAGCGGATATAGTGGAAAGGAGCTAACGAACTGCTCTGTTCTTTCCAAAGAGACAATTCTCGGTCAGATAAAGGCCCTGGGCATCCGCTACATGGTGATAAGCAGCAAAGAAAAGGAAAAAATAATGAATGAAAACCTGGACTACATCATCCGTAATTGCCGTCTGATCCTTAAACTGGATGATATTTTTATCTATGAATTGGAATAAAAAAAAAATTTTAGCCGGCTTCTTTCCAGGAGTTCTCATCCTGCTCTTCATCCTGACAGCTCTTTCAAGCAGTCTCGATAAATCAGCAACCTTTGATGAGGTTCATTACCTGGGCATAGGGAAAAGCATCCTCAAAAACAGAAGTTTTGAGATTCAGGGAGCCCGTCTGCATCCACCGCTTTTTTTTTACATTGCGTCACTCCCTCTTACCGGTATCGACATCAGCGAAAATATTCTAAAAATCAGCGACCCCATCTTGCGCGGACAAAACATCCTATTCCTTAGGCCACACGACCTTATAACTGTCCTGGTCCGCCTCCCTTTTATCGCTGCAGGAGGCCTGCTCCTGCTGGCC